>ASPA01000006.1 GCA_000405605.1 Atribacteria bacterium SCGC AAA255-G05 | reverse complement strand
AGAAGGGAAGTAAAAACTAAATGACTACTCGAAATATGGAAGATTATCTGGAAGCGATATGGAATTTACAGGATAAAAAAGGATATGTTAAAGCAAAAGATATTGCTGAAAAATTAGAGGTAAGCCGTCCCAGTGTATCTGAGATGATTAAAAAATTATCAGAAAATGAATATATAGTTTATGAAAAATATGGTGGAATTATATTCACCGGGAAGGGCAAAAAATTAGCCCAGGAGATCAAAAAGCGGCATACTTTGCTAACGGAGTTTTTAAACATTATCGGAGTTGATGAACAAAATGCTCAGACTGATGCTTGCAAGTTAGAACACGATGTTTCACCCGAAACTATAACTTGCCTGATTGAATTTGTAGAATTTATTAATTTATTACCAGAAAGCTCCAACTGGAAAGAAAACTTTCAAGAATATTTGAAAAAAAGAGGCTTATTGGAAAGAAGCAGTAATAAAAATAAAAAATTGTAAACAAAAAATATTGAAGGAGAGAGAATAAAAAGATATGATAATTACTTTGGATTCAATAGGCGAAAATAAAAAAGCAAAAGTTGTTAGCATTTCCGGAGGATGGGGAATAAGACAACGCTTAGGTTGTTTAGGTATCCATCCTGGAGACATAATAACTGTAAAAAAGAGCGCTATTATGCGAGGACCCATTTTAATAAGTGTCCATGGGAATCAGGTTGCCTTGGGCAGAGGAGTAGCTAGAAAAGTCGTGGTGGAGGCAGAATAATGAAAATTGCTCTTATGGGACAACCCAATTCAGGCAAGAGTACTATTTTTAATCATGTTGCCGGATATAAAGCAGTAACCTCTAATTTCCCCGGTAAGACAGTAGAATATACTTCCAGCAAAGTTAATCTTTTTGGAGAAATTTTCGAGATAGTGGATTTACCAGGCACTTATTCTCTTACTTCTTTCGACCTGGCAGAACTTGAAGCCAGAAAATATTTATTAAAGGGTAATGTCGATCTAGTTATAAATGTAATAGATGCATCTTTACTTAGTAGAAGTTTAGAGCTTACTCTGCAACTTTTGGAACTTAAATTGCCGATGGTGATATGTCTTAATATGATTGATGAAGCTGAACGTAAGGGTATTAAGATTGATGTTGAAAAATTATCTGAAATTCTTGGTGTTCCAGTAGTGCCAACAATTGCCTTAAAAGGAAAAGGCGTGAAAAAACTTTTTTCTATGGCCTATAAGATAGGAGAAGAAAAGGGAATAGGCAAAACCATAAATTTTAGTAAAGATGTAGAGGAAGTTATAGCCCAATTATCTACACAAATTAAAAAGAAACAGATTAATCAAGAATTTAATATACCGGAACGGTTTTTAGCTCTTAAGTATCTAGAAAATGATAGTTATTTTATGGAAAATTATGAAGAAAAGAGTAATAATCTTTTTAAAAAGATCGTCCACTTCCAGAATATACTTGAGGAAACTCATGGTAGACAATCCGATGTAGTTATTTCCTCTGAACGGCATCATCTCTCCATGAATATATATGAATCTGTAGTTTCACTTACCAAGCCTCACACAAGCCCAAGAGATTATCTGGATAATATCTTAATGCATCCGCTTTGGGGGTATATTTCTTTAGGCCTAATTTTTTACTTATTTTTTAATTTAATTTTTGGTGTGGGGAAAATAATAGAAGAACCATTACTGGATTATTTTTATAGGCTAATTCCTTTGATAGAGAAGAGTATCAATCCAAACACCCTATCATTTTCAATAATTAGTGGTATTATCCAAGGGTTAGCCGGCGGGATAGCTATTGTCTTGCCTTATCTATTCCCTTTTTTATTTGGTTTAGCCATTTTAGAGGATTTAGGTTATTTGCCTCGCATAGCCTTTCTCTTAGACGCGTTTTTACATAAGATTGGTTTACACGGTAAGGCAGTTATACCTTTTATATTAGGCTATGGCTGTACTGTTCCGGCTATAATGGCTACTAGGATTTTGGAATCGGGAAGAGACCGTTTTATTGCCTCTGTGCTGGCTACCATGATTCCCTGTGCCGCGCGGATGACTATAATATTTGCATTAGTGGCTTTTTACATTAGTCCTCAAGCAGCTTTAGCAGTTTATATTTTAAATATTATTGTAATTATCATATCAGGAAAGATATTATCCCGCTTGCTGCCAGAGGTAACCCCGGGAATGATCTTAGAAATTCCGGCTTATCATATTCCTTCTATAAAAGTTGCTTTAGCCAAGACCTGGCTCAGAATGAAAGAATTTATATTTATAGCCTGGCCTTTACTTATTGTGGGCAGTACAATTTTAAGTTTATTACAATACTATAAGATGGATATGCTTGTAAACAAATTTTTTTCTCCTCTAACCTCTCTACTCGGCCTCCCTGTAGTGGTAGGTACTACTCTGATATTCGGTATCCTTCGTAAAGAACTTTCTATGTTAATGTTGATTCAGGCCATAGGAACCTCTAATGTCGCTGCAGCAATGTCCACGACTCAAATTATGACTTTTACCATCTTTATAATTTTTTATGTTCCTTGTGTAGCTACTATTGCGGTTCTATGGAAAGAAATTGGAAGTAAGCGAACGTTATTTACTGTGTTCTTTACTTTTCTTTTAGCCGTTATTTTGGCAATCATTACTCGATTTGTATACTAAAGAACAGTAAATAGTATTTAGTATTTAGTATATAGTAAAGAAAACTATATCTCGTATCTCGTGAATCGTATCTCGAGTAGGGGCGTATTGCATACGCCCTCATAGCGTAGAGCGTATAGTTAACAAAATACACTTCTTTTTCTTTCTTTACTCGATACTATATACTCAATACTCGATACTGTTTTTAAAAATATTTGACAACAGAATTTATTTAGTATATTATGTTAATGGTAATCATTATCAATAAGAAAGGAACTATTATTATGCAGGGAAGATGGGGTGGAGGACCAGCAAAATGGTGGCACGGTGAATTTAGAGGTTGTGGCTATAGAATTACTATCCCGCGACAAATCATTTTACAGGTCTTGGATGAATCTAAAGAACATCTCAGTGCAGAAGATATATATTTAAAAGTACACAATATTTATCCGGCTATCGGCCTTACCACTGTTTACCGAACATTAGAGCTATTGATTAATATGGGCTTGGTCTTTAAATTTGATTTTGGTGATGGACGAGCGAGATATGAATTATCTCGTGGGGCTAAAGAGCCATCCCATCATCACCATCTAATATGTACTAAATGTGGTCGGATAATCGATTACACAGATTTTGTAGATGAAGAATTAGAGCTAATTAAAAAAACAGAAAAAGAACTTTCTAAAAAATATAATTTTGAAATTAAAAATCACACTATTCAATTTTATGGATTATGCGATGAATGTTCAGATAAAGAAAAATAGATAAATTTTTTTAATGTATATTATTGAAAATGATTATCATTATAAGAAATATATTTTGAGAAAAAAACAAAAAAGAAAGGAGATAAAAAGTATGCCAAGAGGAGATGGAACTGGTCCAGGGGGATTAGGCCCCATGACTGGAAGAGCAGCCGGATACTGCGCTGGTTATTCTGTACCTGGTTTTATGAACCCTTCCGGAGGTAGATTGGGATTAGGCTTTGGTTATGGCAGAGGTTATGGTAGAGGATTCGGTAGAGGAATGGGTAGAGGTTATGGTAGAGCATATTGGCCTGCGAATTCCTATCCTGTAGCTCCTCCTCCCATTTATGGAGGTGGATTTTACCAAACCCCGGTAGAGCCTAAACAAGAGATGGAGATGTTAGCTGGAGAAGCAAAAGCTTTAAAAGAACAACTTGAAGAAATTAACAAACGCATTACAGAATTAGAAAAAAGCGAAAAGAAATAGAAAAGGGAATTCAGTAATCGAATTAGTATATAGAAAGTAGGGGCGTATCGCTATACGCCCCTACAGCGTAGAGTGGATAGTGTTTAGCGTATAGCAAAGAAAGAGAAAATCAGAAGTAATCTTGTGTATTGCACGAGAAGATAGAATTTGAGAATTGAAGGGGTTCGATTTATCGAACCCCTTATTTGATTATTTGGAAGGTGTTAGAATATGATACTGATCTTTAAAATTTTAAAACAATCCTTAATGATAAGTTTTTTTGTATTTACTATGATGTTAATATTAGACTATTTTAATGTTCTTACTAAGGGAAATATAAATAACATTATTAAAAGACGAAAAGGACAACAATATCTAATTTCTTCATTTCTCGGTTCTACTCCAGGATGCCTGGGAGCTTTTTTGAATGTTTCTTTTTACGTTCATGGCCTGATCAGTTTTGGTGCCTTGGCTGGAGGTATGATAGCTACATCGGGTGACGAGGCATTTGTTATGCTTGCTATGTTTCCAAAACAAGCATTGCTATTATTTGTTATACTTTTTATCCTCGGTATTGTTTTGGGCTGGTTTTCTGATAAAATAGTCACAATACTAAAACTTAAAACTTGCAAAGAATGTGAATTATATAAGATACATTCTATTAAAGAGTGTAAGTGTTTTGATAAACAGACTATAATCCAAAACTACTTAAAATTATCACCCACCCGTATTTTTTTATTAGTCGGAGCTATTGTTGTTTTAGTAGCAGTAATTATGGGATTATTTGGTCCTTCTTCCTGGGATTGGAAGAGAATTACATTTGTTATTTTATTTGTTATTTCATTAGGAATTATTGCTACAGTTCCTGAACATTTTTTGAGAGAACATATCTGGAAACATATTGTTAAAAAGCATCTACTAAGCGTTTTTCTATGGTCTTTTTCTGCCATAATGGTAATTGAAATCGGATTTAAATACTGGAATATAGAGGAGTTTGTACAAGACCATATGAAATGGATTGGCTTGCTTGCTGTACTTATAGGAATTATACCAGAATCCGGACCTCATATGATTTTTGTAATACTCTATGCCAAAGGCATGATGCCCTTTTCTATTTTACTGGCCAGTTCTATTGTTCAGGATGGACATGGTATGCTCCCTTTACTCTCGTATACTATAAAGGATTCTATATTGGTTAAGCTATTCAATTTAGTATTTGGCATTATAATTGGGCTCGCCTTTTACTTACTGGGATTCTGATTGAATAATTAATTTTATTGAACGGTTGTCTGAAAAATCTTGAAAAGAATTAAATAAGGCCGTTAAAAATTCATAAAAAGTATTGAAAAGGGAGTTTTAAATTGAAGAATAATACTACTACTAATAATATAAAATGGAATTTTACTATGGGTCTTATTCATGGCATATTATTTACTGGCGGGCAGGCTTTTTGCAACCCCAATACCATACTTCCTATATTTCTCGATCATTTTTCTAAATCTAAAATACTTATAGGGTTGTCGTCTACTTTAATTGGCAGGCTTGGTGGTATAGCTTCCGTGTTTCCTCAATTGTTGGTAGCTAATAAAATTGAAAATAAAATTCATAAAAAACCTCTTCTAATATTTGCTATCACCGTACGCGCATTAAGCTGGGGACTTCTGGCTTTCACAACCTATATATTTAATAACACATATCCGAATCTAACCATTTTTTTTCTGTTTGTTACACTAATTCTACATACATTTATGGGAGGGATTGCGGCTGTCCCCTTCTTTGATATCTGGGGCAAATCATTGCCATCCAATTTAAGAGGAAGATTTTTTGGCTATCGCCAATTATGGGGAGGCACTTTAGCCATCGGCTCCGGATTAATTGTAAAGAATATTTTAGGAAATAATACCATAGAATTTCCATATAATTTCGCTTTGCTTTTTTCCTTAGTCTTTATTTTTTTGAGCATCTCTTATATTGCTTTAGGTTCCGTGAAAGAACCCACTGAAAAAGTTTATAAAAATCAATTACCTTTTAAAGATTTTCTTAAAAAAGCCTTTCTAATTATAAAGAAAAACAGTAATTATAAAAGGTTTATTATGGTAGAAATCCTTACAGGAGCCGGAGGAATGGCTTTACCATTTTATGTCCTTTATTTAAAGGATATATTGGGCATTAGATTAGAAACAGTCGGTATGCTTCTTTCTGCTCAAATGCTCGGTAGCGTGTTGTCAAATATTTTATGGGCTCATCTTTCTGATTTTGTAGGAAATAAAAAGGTGATTCAAATCAGCACATTTGCCGGTTTGATGGTACCGATCGTTGCACTGATGACTCAATTTAAAAATGAATTATTATATCTTCTTCTATTTGCAATCATAGGATTCTTTATTTCAGGAAGGTCGATAGGTAATACAAATTACCTGCTGGATATAGCGCTTCCAAGGGATAGACCCATATATATCAGCTTTACCGGAACCTTATTGTTTCCAGTATCTCTTTTCCCTCTAATCGGAGGATTAATTGTTCAATATATCTCTTATAATATGCTATTTATTATCACCGGGGTCCCTATCCTGCTTGGATTTATTTTAAGTTTTAACTTAAAAGAATCAAGAACAATAAAAGAAAATATGTGATTTAATTCAAAATTTAGGAGAATTATTAGTGTGTGCTTATTACCCAGAATCAAAAGTTGAAATTAGTAAGTTGACAGCAAAATATTACGATATATTAATGAACATCATAACCTTTGGTGGATATTCTTTATTTATACAAAAAGCAATTCGGTTAATGAATATTAAGTCTAACGACAGAATTATTGATTTAGGAGCAGGCACTGGTAGGAATGCATGTTTAATGATGAACTATCTTTCTACTACAGGTGAATTGATAGGACTTGATATTTCCAGCGAGATGGTTACTCAATTTGAAAGAAGGTGCGCAAGTTTTGCTAATGCTAAAATAATTAATCAAAGAATTGATGAACCTTTGCCTTACGAAAATAAGTTTGATAAGGTTTTTATCTCCTTTGTATTGCACGGATTTCCACAGGGTGTTAGAAGAAAAATCATCAAAAATACCTTTAAGGTATTAAAAAAGCAGGGGGAGTTTTTTATCTTGGATTACAATGAATTTTCTGTAAAAGAAATGTCCCTTTATTTAAAAATTCCTTTCAAGCTTATAGAATGTCCTTATGCATTTGATTTTGTGGAAAAAAATTGGCAAAAAATATTAGCTGAAGAAGGATTCAACTATTTTGAGAAACATCTATTTTTTCATGGTTATGTAAGATTACTCAAGGGGGTAAAAGTGTCGTGAAGAATAATCGAAACAGAAAAGAAGAGAAGGGAGCGAAAGGAATTATGAAAATAAAATTAGCATGTGGAACAGATAATGAAACAGAATTTACCAATGGGCATTTTGGATCATCAAAATTTTTCTTGATCTATGATTTTGACTTAGAAACTAAGGATTTAAGATTTTTAAAGAGAATTGAAAATTCTACTCAGGAAGAAGAACATGGTGATATTAAAAAAGCAAAAAGCGTTTCTGAATTATTAAAAAATATTTTTGTTTTTGCAGCATTTAGATATGGGCCAAATATTATAAGAATAAAAAAACGATTTGTACCTATTATTTCAAGAGAAAAGAATATTGAGAAAACAATATATAAGATTAAGCTTCTTAGTAATAAAATTAAATCTGAAATAGAAAAAGAAAAAGGAATTGATAAAGAGATAATATATATTAAAAAAGAGGAGTAAATAAAATGGTAAAAATTGATAAAAATAGATGTGTCGGTTGTGGAATTTGCGTGAATATTTGCCCTCAAGGATTTGAAATGGTAAATAGAAAAGCAATAATAGAAGACGAGAACGCTAATTGTATTACCGAAGCAGCAAATAGTTGTCCAAGCGGTGCAATTATTCTTGAAGAAAATAAAAATCAAGAAGAATCGAGTACAAGACAAGCATTTAGGTCTGGGTTTATTAATGCTATAGGAGGTAGCTTTGAAAGAGGTAGGAATTTTGGAACAGGTAGATCCATTAGTCCTGGCCATAGAGGTAATAAAGGAAGAGGTAGGAGAAGACACTTAAAATAACTAAAAATAAATATCTTTTATATAGGATATTATTATTAGATAAATAAAGAGGATTAAAATGAACAAACTATGGATTTTAGTTATCTTAATAGTAACCCTTGGCACAATATTAGGTTTAACTATTTTCCCTAGACACGAAAAGGGTAAAAAGGGACAAATTGTACAGGCCGAAGAAAACACCTCCACAACCGCTGTAAAAAATCTAAGTATTACTGTTAGTTACGATAATAATCCGTATAAGGAAAGATTAACGACTGCCTGGGGTTTCTCCTGTGTTATAAGGGGAACCGAAAAAACTATTCTTTTTGATACCGGTGGAGATGGCTCAATATTGTTAACTAATATGGAAGAGTTGGGTATTAATCCCAAGGAAATAGATTTGGTGGTGCTTTCTCATATTCATGGAGACCATGTGGGAGGATTGCCCAGCTTTCTGGAAAAGAATCCGGAAGTTGTTGTTTATCTACCTGAATCATTTCCCAAAGGATTTAAGGACGGAGTGAAGGAATGTGGGGCAAAGGTAGTTGAAGTTCAAGGACCTTTAAAGATTTGCCAGGGAGTTTATTCTACCGGTGAGCTGGGAACCTGGATAAAAGAGCAATCTTTGCTTATTCATATGGAAAAAGGATTGATAGTAATAACCGGATGTGCCCATCCCGGTATTGTGAAAATAGTAAATAAGGCGAAGGAGTTGTTTAAGGATGATGTGCTTTTAGTAATGGGCGGTTTCCATTTAGGTGGAGAAAGCAAAGGTGAAATAGAAAAGATTGTTTCCAGTTTCCGGAAATTAGGGGTGAGCTATGTCGGTCCTTGTCATTGTTCAGGAGATGCCGCAAGACAATTATTTAAAAAAGAATATGGTGATAATTTTATAAATGTTGGTGTGGGAATAGTAGTTACTATGAATGATTTAAAATAAAATTACTTTAAGGTTGGAAGAATATGGAAATCAATGTTAAAGAATGGTTAAACAGGGAAAGTGAAGTCTTCCTTGAAGATATTGGTATTAAAAAAGGTGATGTCGTCTTGGATTTTGGTTGTGGTGACGGTCATTATACCATTCCCGCTGCAAAAGTGGTGAGCAAGGAAGGCAAAGTATACGCCATGGATAAAGACGTAGAATCTATAAATAAGTTAAACGAAATAGCGAAGACCAAAGGTCTAAAAAATATAATACCCCTACATACTAAATCAGAAGAATCAAAAATTAATTTAGAGAATGAATCTATCGATGTAGTTTTGCTTTACGATGTTATTCATTTAGTTGGAAAGAATAATACTAGTACTGTAGATGATAGAAAAAAACTTTATAAAGATGTTTATAGAATAACTAGAAAAAATGCTTTAATCTCAGTTTATCCAAGTCATCTTACTACCCATACAGATGTAACTTCAAAAGAAGAAATTAAAAAAGAAATTGAAGGAACTGGATTTAGTTTTGAAAAAGAGATATATACAGAATTAATTCACGATAATAATAAAGTAAAAGATTATATTTTAAATTTCAGAAAAAAGTAGGAAGAAAAGTAAGTGCCAAATAGAGGTCTTCACATTATAGTTTAATTTTTTTCTTTCTCTTTACGCGATACACAATAAGCAATACCAAATTATAAAAATACTGTTATAAAAATACTTGACAAAATATTTTATATAGTATAATATGTTAATGGTAATCATTATCAATAAGAAAGGATTTATATTATGCCAGAAAGATGGGGTAAAGCTTCACAAAAATGGTGGTAAAGCGAATTTAGGGGCTATCGATTTATTATTACTATTTAATACATACGAAATGTGGTTGAATAATAGAGTATACAAGTTTTGTAGAGGGAAAATTAGAGCCACTTAAAAAGATAAAGAGAGAACTTTATAAGAAAAATATCAAAGAAAAAAAATAGAAAGGAGATGAAAAATATGCCAAGAGGAGATGGAACTGGTCCAGGAGGATTAGGTCCCATGACTGGAAGAGCAGCCGGATACTGCGCTGGTTATTCTGCACCAGGATATATGAACCCTTCCGGAGGTAGATTGGGATTGGGTTTTGGCTATGGTAGAGGATTCGGCAGAGGAATGGGTAGAGGTTATGGTAGAGGATTTAGGTCTGGGTATGTTAATCCTATACCATACAATTCTCCAGTATATGGTGGAAGTTATTATCAACCGCCTATAGATCCTAAACAAGAAATAGGAATGCTAAACGAAGATGCAAATGCTCTAAAAGAACAACTTGACTCTATTAACAAACGTATTGAAGAATTGGAAAAAAGCGAAAAGAAATAAAAAGCAGAGTCCAGTGATCAGAGTTAGAAAAAGTAGGGGCGTATAGCTATACGCCCCTACAGCTCATAGGAGATAAGATATTTTTATTCCATATCTCGTGAATTGTATCTTGTATTTCAGTAGGGATGGTTAGAAATTATCAATAGTTAAACTAACCCAAAACTTATTTAATTGGTAAATTGGTAGATTGGCTAATTGGAGAATTAGTCATTTTTTATATACTTTAATACGAAAAAGTATTAATATATGATTAGCTAATATTTTAATCATTTAAAAAATAAAAAGAATTGGAGGATTAAAAAAATGAAAATAGCAATTACTTCTATGGGAGCAAAATTAGAGGATAAGGTTGACCCTCGATTTGGCAGATGTCATTATTTTATATTATTTGATACCGAAAGCAATAAATTTGAGGCAATAGAAAATACTGGTGCCCAGGGAATGGGAGTAGTAACAATAATGCCTCCCTCTAATTCCGGAATGAGTTGGCAAATTGATAAAGGTTCATCTCCTGTCCCTGGAGGAGAATCAATTATAAGAAAATCTAAATTACCCCATTCTACTTCTCCTAAAAACTGTTTTAAAGCCATCATCTTTAAAGGGCCTCTCCAAATAAGAGGGGCATCAGAAGTTTCAATCAGAGAAGCCATAGAAACAGCTACTAAATTAGAAGAAACACTCATAGGAATTATTCCTTCCGAACTTCCCTGCAATTTCTTCCCTTCAAATCCTAACATTATAGCCACCGATGGCCCGTGTAAATCAGCATCCAATATTCCTACTTTAAAACCTTTTTCGCTTAAAGAGCAAGCTAAATTAATAGCTATTGAACTTTTCCCTACTCCCCCTTTATTGGAAAGTACTAAAATTTTATGTTTTATTTTAGACATATTTTGTTTAAGTTGTTCATTAAGTTTTTTACTGGCTGCTATTTTTTCTTCCCTAGCCTGTTCAGAGTTTTGTATATTACTATTAGTATTTTCTGTCATTTCTTCCTCCTAAATTTTTCTTCTTAAATAAAATAAAGAGACACATAATAGTTCTTTATGAATTACTATTGTCCTTGATTTCTTTTTATTAATTAATTTTTATAATTTCTCTTTCCGAATATTAGTGTGCCTATTCTTAGCATATTAGCTTTTTCCCCTATAGCTATATGATATGAATTAGTCATACCCATTGAAAGGTATTTCATTTCTACACGAGGTAAATTAAGTGCTTTTATTTTTTCAAATATTTTTATCGTTTCTATAAAATATGGACGAGAGTATTAAGTTAAATTCATTTATTTTCATTTCCTTGCTCTTATCACTACAAAAGAGCCTTCTCCATAACCTTCTTTTACAAGTTCAACATTTTTTATTTCGTTTAGACCATGAAATATTGTCTGCCTAAAATCAAATTCTTTAAATCCAACCTTACTCAAATTATAAACTACCTCCTTTGTGGAATAGAAAATAGCTATCTTATAAAATAGACTCTTTTCTTTATGCTGTTGATACAATTTCCCCAAAGAGCTATCTTTATCTACAAATCCAATTATTAAATAACCTCCCGGTTTTAATATCCGATAGGCCTCTCTGAAAGCCAGATTTAAATTATCTACAAAACAAATTGTAGTAACCATTAAAGCAAGTTCGAACTGAGAATTTTTAAAAGGGAGCTCCTCTGCTGTTGCATCAATGACTTCAATACCCCTTTGTTGGGCAATGTTCCGCATTCGAGGTGAGGGATCAATTCCAATCTTTATACCTAAAGGTACAGCAAATTTACCGCTTCCTACTCCAATTTCTATACTCTTCTTCACTTTAGGGAATAATTCCTTAATGGCCTGAATTTCTGATCCATAAACAAATTTATTTTTTTCAAACCAATCTTCATATTTCTCGCTATATTTTTCAAAAGGTTCAATTCTGGCCATCTTACTCTCCTTTTTTCTATTTTCCTTACAAATTAAATATAATTTTTTTGTTTTAAAAATTTTCTGATATAAAATTTATGCCCTTCATATTCTGATTCTACTAATTTGCCTTGCTTAATTAATCTCTCTATAAGCGACCAATCAGAATTAGCCCTTCCCAAAAAATCTTTCAAGGCATCCTCTCTCATAGGATGTACTGAGGTAATACTCAAAATATCTTCTTCTGCTTCACCGGTAAAGGCAAAGGAATTTCCTTCATAACTAATAAGACATTCCACCTGATCAACCTTTTCTTTAAAAATGTAGTAACTCTGGTTCACAACTTCCTCCGAAGGAGACTGTACCCAATTATCTGCAGGAGGTCGAATAGGAAGAGATAAATAAGACTGGTTCGGTTTTAGCTTAGCTAAAAAATCAGCCACTTTTTTTATATGTTGGCTATTATCATTAATATCTTTAACTAACATCGTCTCAGTAATTATTTCCCCTTTATAATTTTCCCTAAATTTTAGCATAGAGTTTAGAATATCTTTTAAGGATAGATTTCTATGAGGTCGATCCACTTTACGCCAAATCTCTTCTTCAACAGAATCTATTTTAAAAGAAATCAAATCTGCTTCCATTAAATTCTCTCTTACTTGTTTTTTATCTATAAGAGAGCTATTAGTAATAACGGCTATTTTAATCCCCAAAGATTTTATTAATTTAATCTCTTGCCCTAAATTAATATCTAAAGTAGGTTCTCCGTCAGGTACAAAGGTAAGATAATCAATAAGTTCTCCTTTTTCTTTACTTTTTTTTACCTTATCCTGTACTTCTCTAAAAATTTCAGAAGGTAAGTAAAAAACCTGAGGTTCTATTTTCATTTTAGAAGTTTTTCCTAACTGGCAATAGATACAAGAATAAGTACATATTTTTGGGGGAATATTATTTATTCCTAAACTACGGCCTAAACGCCTGGAAGGGACTGGTCCAAAAGTAAGCATAATTTCTCCTTTAATTTAATTGGTTAATTGATTAATTTTCTGCCATATATTCTTTATCTCTTTAGTTGTTGTATTATCACTATATTCGACTACTGGTAATCCTTTTACCAGGGCTTCGGTTATTATATTATCAAAATTAATTTTGCCTATTACTGAAATATTAGTTTCTTTACACCAATCTTCAATTTTTGCTGAATTCTCTAAATTAATATCGTACTTATTTATTATAACTACTGTTTTTACTCCAAAATGTTGGGCTACTTTTACCACTCTTTCCAAATCATGTATTCCAGAGAGAGTTGGTTCGGTCACCACTACAGCTAAATCAGCTCCGCTAAGAGTAGCTATAAGAGGACATCCAATTCCTGGAGGTCCATCTACTACTATTAATTCCAAATCATTTTTTTCAGCAATTGCTTGAGCATTCTGGCGAACTAAAGTAACTAATTTTCCCGAATTTTCTTCTGCAATACCCAACCGGGCATGTACTAAAGGTCCGTATTTTGTCTCGGAGATATACCATTCTCCGCAATGATTTTCCTTCATCTGAATAGCCTTTACAGGACAAACCAAAGCACATAAGCCGCATCCTTCGCAAGATACCAGGTCGATTACGGTTTGACCTTTGATTGTTTTAATAGCATCAAAACGACAGACTTCCTGGCATCGACCGCAATTAGTACATTTTTCTAAATCTATACTGGGAATTAATCCGGCATAAAACTCATGTTTTTCTTTTATTTCAGGATGAAGTAAAAGATAAAGATTGGAAGCATCTACATCACAATCTCCCATAACCTTATTCTTGGCTAAAGCAGCAATACTGGCAGCAATAACTGTCTTTCCTGTTCCGCCTTTGCCGCTTATTATAACTATTTCTTTCATTTAAAAAATACCTCGGTTTTTATCATTATAAAGCCATAAAAATATTAAATAATTTGTGCGATTTTTTGAAAAAGCTGGGTAAATTTCTGCTCATATGAGGGATTTATCTTAACTATAGGAATACCTTTAGAATAAGCAACTGCAATCTTTCTATCCAGAGGGATAGAAAGTAAAAGAGGAATATCATTTTTCTTACAATATTCTTCTACCTTGTGGTCTCCAATGTCACACTTATTTAATACTACACCGTGAGGAATCTTCAATTTCTGAAGCACTTCCACTGCTAAAATAAGGTCATGTAGCCCAAAAGGAGTCGGTTCAGTAACTAATATAGTATAATCACTGTCCTTTATAGATTCGATGACCGGACAGGAAGTACCCGGAGGGGCATCAATTAAGGTAATGTGATGGCTTGTAATATCATTATTTTCCCCTTTAATGCCATCTTTTTTAATTTTCTTTTTAATTTTTCTTATTATAGGAGGAGCCATCGGTTCTCCTATATTTAAACGTCCATGTGTAAAGTTAATAGACCCTGCTTTGCCTTCTTCTAAAACTCCTACTTTGTTTCCTTCTTCAGTAATTGCCTTTTCAGGACAAAATAGCGTACAAGCCCCACAGCCGTGACACAGACCGGGGAAAACTAAAACTTTATTTTTGGTAACTGCGATAGCATTGAAAACACAAACTTCCGCACATTTACCGCAATAATTGCATTTTTTATCATCAATTTTAGGCACAGGAATCTCTACTGATTCCGAACTTGTTATAACGGGTTTTAAAAAAAGGTGGGCATTAGGCTCTTCTACATCACAATCTAAAAATTGCACATTTTTTTCTTTATCTTTAGCTAAAGCCAGAGCAAGATTAACGGCAATAGTCGTCTTGCCCGTCCCACCCTTTCCGCTGGCTACTGAAATTATCATTTAGTTTAATCCTTCCCTTTTATTCTATTGTCTTGTCATCATAGCACCGCACTTAGGGCATTTAATATTATTACAAGGAACACTTACTTGATGAGAAACTATAGCACCACAAGAAGGGCAAACGCAATTGCCCCCTATTCCAATTCCTCCGCCTCCTTGGCGCCCCTGTCCGGCACCTCTTCCTTGACCGGTTCCTCGACCAGTTCCCGGTCCTGCTCCTGTTGGTCCAGTACCATCTCCTCTTGGCATATTTTTCACCTCCTTTTTTTGGTTAATTAGTTAGCTGGCTATTTAGTTATATGGTTTGCTTAGTTTGTATAGATTTTTATATTTTGCTATAAATCTTATTTTATTTATTTTAATTAATAATAATCTAGATATTTACATTTTTTCATTTTAAATTTTTTTATATTATTCCTAACTATCAGTGAATATGTTTTTCATTGGGATGGTCACATTCTTCTTTTTCTAAGCCATAGCCCTTTCCTACTCCCGGTTTACAAGACGATTCTCCAGCCTCTAACTTACCCTGCGCAAATTTTTCTATCGCTTCTGTAACCTTCCCGGTTACTCCTACTATAGGGGTAATTTGTTTTTCGGCAAATAAATCTTGCGCTCTCCTACCCATACCTCCGCAAATTATATATTTTGCTCCACGTTCTGCAAGAAAATTTGGTAAAAATGCAGGTTGATGGCCAGGATTATTTATTTCCTCTATTTTTAAAACCTTTCCTTCTTCAATTTCAGCGATAGTAAAGGAAGGACATCTTCCAAAATGAGCTGATACAAAACCTGCGTCGGTTGAAATTGCTATTTTCATTTTTTACTCTCCTATTTTTTTGTTTCTATTTTTTTATTCCTGAATGTGCTGAGACATCAGCCTGAGAAATTGCCTTAAGTTCACCTGATTTAAATTTATCAATAGCTTCTTGAACCGTACCGTTTGCTCCGGTTATCACTTTTATACCTGCTGCCTGTAAAGTCTGAAAGGCATTAGGTCCACAACTTCCAGTTAATACTGTCTCTACTCCTTTATCAGCCATTATTTGACCTGATAGTATTCCTACTCCTCCCATTCCCTGGGCACCAGTATTTTCTATTGCCTCAAATTTATTGCTTTCGGTATCAAATAATATAAAATAATGACATCTGCCAAATCGAGGGTCAACCTTATCCTCTAATTTTGCTCCCATAGAAGTAATTGCTATT
>ASPA01000005.1 GCA_000405605.1 Atribacteria bacterium SCGC AAA255-G05 | reverse complement strand
GGGAGAACGTATATAATATTATAGGAAATTTAGATAATATAGTGCGAAAACAGATGAATGTCATCGCTCGGGCTTCTGAACTTACTATGATAGTTAATACTGTATTAAATAAGCGAGGCGAGATAGTAAAAGTAGTAGCTGGGGATTTTGAATTGGCCCATAAAGAGGGAGTTAAATTTGCAGAAGGGATTTATTGCTTTAATATTGCAGAGCAACAGGATATTATTATAGCAAGTAGTCATCCAGCAGATAGAGATTTCTGGCAATCAATAAAAGCGTTAAATAACTGTGGTATGGCTGTAAAAGATAGGGGTACACTTATTCTTTTATGTCCTGATCCCGAAGGAATTGCTCCTGATCACCCAGATTTTATAAGTTTGGGGACTTGCTCCCCTCAAGAAGCTAAAAAACGGTTCAAAGAAGGAAAGATCAAAGATAAGGTCGCACTGGCTACTTACTTGGCTATGGATGTCACTCGTCAGCGTATAAAAGTAATTCTGGTTAGTGAAGGAATTGATCCTAATGAGGCATCTAAAATTGGTTTTAAAGTTTTTAATCAGATTAATAGTGCTTTAAATTATGTTTTAAAACAAAAATGTGAAGAGTTAAAGATAGGAGTAGTTACTCATGGAGGAGATATTATGTTCAGGATTGATAAGCTCAAATAGAAATAAAATTCCTCAAAGGGGAGAATTAAAATGAATTTTCATACAGAGAAATTAATAGTGGAACTTACAGAAAAGGCAAAAAATCGAATCCAATGAGTGATTTATTCGCTCTAGATTCTATGAGGTTAATCAATAAATATCTTCGGAGAGCAGTTAGAAAAAAGAAGTAATTGAAACAAATTTTCCGGGTAATGCAGAAACTTTACCTATATATTTTCAAAAAACAATTTCCGAACTATTTACTAACTATATTATTCAAACTAAAAAAGGAGTATTTTAATGATTTTATCTAATGCGCAAGAGGCAAAATTAATAGATTTATGTAAAAAATTTCGCAAAGAACTCATTGAGTGCCTTCATGCAGTTGGATCAGGGCATCCAGGGGGGTCTTTATCAGCGACAGAAATAATTACAACATTATATTTCTGCGAACTGAATGTTAATCCAAAAAATCCTAATGATCCCGATAGAGATAGATTTATTCTTAGCAAAGGACATGCAGCTCCTATGCTTTATTTAAATTTAGCAGAGAAAGGGTACTTTGATATGCGTGAACTTTGCAATCTTCGGCAACTCAACCACATGCTTCAAGGGCATCCGTGTGCAAAAACTACACCGGGCGTTGATCTTTCAACAGGTCCCTTAGGGCTTGGAGTTTCTGCTGCAGTTGGTATGGCTTTAGCTGGTAAACTAGATAAAAAGAAATACAATGTATATGTTCTAATCGGAGATGGAGAAACACAAGAAGGAATTATTTGGGAAGCCGCCATGGCAGCTTCAAAATATAAATTAGAGAATCTTATTGTTATACTTGATCATAATAAAGTGCAGTTGGATGGGACAATTGATGAAATTATGCCATTAGGAAATATAAATGCCAAATGGGAGTCTTTTGGTTGGAAAGTGATAGAGACGAATGGTCATAATATCAGAGATATTTCAAGTGCACTGAAAGAAGCAAAACAAGTAAAAGTTAAACCAACAATTATTATTGCAGAGACAGTTAAGGGAAAAGGAATATCGTTTATGGAAGGAAAGAATATTTGGCATGGTAAGCCTATTGACGATGAACATTTTAATATTGCAATGAAAGAATTGAGTGGAGGGAATTAATTATGAAAACAAAACAGATAAGACAGGCATATGGAGAAGCTTTGGTTCGAATAGGTGAGAAAAATGAAAGGATTGTAGTTTTAGATTCGGACGTTGCAAATTCTACTAAAAGTTGTCTTTTTGGAAAAAAATATCCTGAAAGATTTTTTGATGTTGGTATTTCTGAGGCAAATATGGCTGGTATGGCAGCTGGTTTGGCAACTACGGGTAAGATTCCATTTATTAATACTTTTGCTGCCTTTATGGTTCTTCGTGCTGGTGATCCTATTCGTAGCCTGATAGCTTATTCAAATCTTAATGTTAAAATAGCGGGTGCTTATTCTGGTCTTTCAGATTCGTACGATGGTGCAAGTCACCATTCTCTTATTGATATTGCATTCATGAGAGCCATTCCAAACATGTCTATTATTTCTGTATCCGATCCAATAGAAACTGAAAAAAGTATCGAAACTTGTCTTAATATAGATGGACCAGTATATATTCGTCTTAGTAGAGCAGAGGTACCTTATATATATGATAATAACTATAAATTTAAGTTTGGAAAAGGAAATATCTTAGTGGATGGTTCAGATCTTACAATTATCGCCACAGGTTATATGGTTCACAAAGCTTTAGATGCTGCAAAGCTCCTGAAAAATGAGGGCATCAATGCTAGAGTTGTTAATATCCATACAATCAAACCGATTGACACTGAATTAATTATAAAATGTGCAAGAGAAACTGGGGCCATTGTAACAGTAGAAGAACATAGTATATATGGTGGCCTGGGTTCATCCGTTGCTGAAGTTATTGTTCGTAATTATCCCGTTCCGATGGAAATAGTTGGTATACAAGATGTCTTTTGTGAATCGGGAGATTATGAGCAACTCTTGAATAAATATGGATTATGCGCAGAGAATATTGTTGCAAAATCTAAGCTTCTTTTTTCTAGAAAATAATATATTAAAAAGACAATTTTTTACTTTCTAAATTTTGAATAGAAAATATATGGAAAATCTCCTTGCATTAAAGAATCATAACCATAGCAAGAATATTAATTGCCTGATATCCTCAAACCATCAGAGAGAAGAGGAAATAAGTAAAAGGATTAATAGTTTTTTTAAAAGTATTATCAAATATTGATTTCTTAAATCATTAGAATCCACTCATCGTAAGCTTTGAGGTAAAGCCATTGGCTGGTAGACATCAGAAGTAGTTATAGCTAACGCCAAGAGGGTGCTAAAAGAGGCGTGGGCAAGAGTTTAAGGAAAAATATATATAAATAATAGGAGGGGTATTTAATGCCAATTATAGATTCCAAAACCGGAAAAGTAAAAAAAGATTATACAATTGAAGAATTAATTGAAAAAGCAAAAGAGATGAGAGCTTATAGCATGACAGCCATTACTGCTGCCGGTTCCGGACATACCGGAGGTACTTTATCCATTATGGATGTAACCGCAGCCCTATACTTAAATGAGATAAACCATGATCCGGCGAATCCTGACTGGGAAAATCGGGACAGAGTTTTTTGGTCAGTGGGGCATAAGGCGCCGGCTATCTATGTTGCCCTGGGCGAGGCGGGTTATTTTTCCATTGATGAAATGGTCAAATTAAGAAAACTATGGTCCGGTTTTGAAGGACATCCCAACCGCTTTAAATTAACGGGATTAGAAATGTCAAGTGGCTCATTGGGACAGGGTTTGGGGGTTGCTGTCGGCTGTGCCTTAAATGCCAGGTTAGAGAAAAAAGACTATAGGACTTTTTGTATTTTAGGGGATGGTGAGTTAGATGAAGGTTCAATATGGGAAAGTGTGATGTCAGCCGCTCATTACAAATTAGATAACCTGATAGCTATAGTGGATAGAAATAATCTGCAGATTGACGGACCGACCGAAGAAGTTATGCAATTAGAATCTTTGCTTTCCAAATGGCAATCATTTGGCTGGCATACCCTAGAGATTGATGGCAATGATATGAGAGAGATTCTAAAGTCCTTCGAGAAGGCAAAAACCCTAAAAGGTAAACCCATAGTCATTATTGCCCATACGATAAAGGGAAAAGGAGTATCCTATGCTGAAAATGTAGTCGGTTATCATGGTGCACCCCCCAAGGATGGGCGAAAAGGAGCAGAATCATTAGAAAAAGCCATACAGGATATTAATGCTAAAAATTTTGATGAGAAAAAAGTAGATGCCCTACTTCAAAAGGCCTGTACATATCAGGAAGAAGTCGATCAGAAGGTTGATAAAGCGATGCCTAGATTCAGCCGGGATTACTGGTGGAATAAAGCAGAAACCATGAAGGTGAAAATGGTGCCAACCCGAAAAGGATTCGGGAATGCCCTTGAGAAATTAGGTGAATCGAAATCGGTGGTAGCATTAGGTGCCGACATTACCAATTCAATCTGCATGAATCAATTTTATGAAAATCATACGGAAAGAAAAGAGCGGTTTTTCCAAATGGGTATTGCCGAACAGAACATGACCTCAGTGGCTTCTGGATTTGCCAAAGAAGGTAAAACTGCCTTTATCGGTTCATACGGAGTCTTTGTTACCGGTAGGAATTGGGACCAGATCAGGACCACCGTTTGTTATAATAATTATAATGTGAAAATTGCCAACGCCCATGCCGGTTTATCAGTAGGTCAAGATGGTGCAACCCATCAGGCTTTGGAAGAAATCAGTAATATGTATTATTTACCCAACATGCACCTCATTGTTCCCAGTGATTCTCTGGAGACAGAAAAAGGAACCCTGGCTGTAGCTAAAATTCATGGCCCTGCAGTGATCAGATATGCCCGGGAAGCCACCCCCATTGTTACCAAAGAGGACACACCTTATGCATTTGGTAAAGCCAACGTTATTCGTTTCAGAGGGGAAAAAGAAGAATTTGTCGATGCCTTTGACACTAAGCTTGCATCTGACTACCAATCAGAAGAAGAAGATGTTTGCATTATTGCCTGTGGGCCCATGGTGGCAGAGGCCATGCGGGCAGCCTATATCTTAAAGAAAGAGTATAACCTTGAAACCAGGATACTAAACATTCACACGGTCAAACCCCTGGATAAAGAGAGTATTCTTAAAGCTGCTGAAGAAATCGGACTGGTGATGACCGTGGAAGAACACCAAAAGGGTGGATTCGGAAACATCATTGCCGGCGTGATTGCCGCCGGTAAAAAGTATAACGCTCCCTTATTATTGGATATGATGGGCGTAGAGGATCAGTTTGGCTTATCCGGTGCCCCATGGGAACTGCTTAAGACCTTTGAACTTACTGCCGAGCATATTGCAAAAAAGACGAAAGCGTTAAGCGAAAAGAAATAAATAAAAAGGAATGATAAAAATGGCTATTAAAAAGATTACCATTAAAACCGAAGACCTTAAAGTGGATGTCGGTTTAAATGATAGCAATACCGCTCAAAAAATATGGGAAGCACTTCCCATTGAAGGCAGGGTAAATACCTGGGGTGATGAGATTTATTTTTCCATACCGGTTAGTGTTGAATTGGAGAAGGCGAAAGCAGTGGTTTTAGAAGGTGATTTAGGTTATTGGCCGCCTGGTAGTGCTTTTTGTATCTTCTTTGGACTCACTCCAGCAAGTCAGGGTGATGAAATCAGGCCAGCCAGCCCGGTGAATATCTTCGGAAAGATAATAGGGGATCCTAAAGTATTTAAAAAAGTCAGTTCTGGAGCAAAAATTATCATTGAGAAGGGCGAATAGCCGTTATTATCTCACCCCCACTTTAATCCTCCCCCCTCAAGGGGGAGGGGGATTTGTTATAGAATTGCTAAATCTTCAATTACACATTACTCGTCACTCATTATATTATTTGATACGGCGATTCCATTTTTTTACTTTTGATTAAAATATCTTTTGAAATTCCAAGTTTTATCAATTGATTATAAAGAGCTTCCACAAAGAATTTTTCGGTATCAAAATGTTCAATATCCAAAACATTCAATCCTAATTCTTTAGCTCTAAGTGCAGTATGATAAGTGATGTCTCCGGTTATATATAAGTCAGCGCCTTTAGTATTAACTTGTTCTAAAAGAGAACCTCCTCCTCCCGTGCAAAGGGCTACTCTTTTTATCTTTTGTTCATTAGATTTAATAAGTCTGATATAGTGAGCTTGAAGTCTATTTTTTACCTCCAGGGAGAATTTAGAAATTTCTACTTCCCTATCTATCTCTCCGAATATACCTATCCCATACGATGGTTTTGTTTTAAGCTCATATATATCATAAGCCGGTTCTTCATAGGGGTGTACACTTTTCATCGCCTGTACAACTGAATCTAGATCTCTTTCTGCTACCACAATTTCAATTTTTATCTCCTGGACTTCCTCTCTTTCTCCTATTTTCCCGATGAAAGGGTTAGTTCCTTCCATAGGTTTAAAAGTTCCTTTTCCGGTAACACCAAAAGATGTTTCAGTGTATCTGCCGATCTTCCCCGCTCCTGCTTCAAAAATTGCCCGGCTAACTTTATCAGCATATTGTGTAGGCACATATACTGCAAATTTAAATATTTTTTCTGAACTGCTCTGCAGAGGAGTAATTTTCTTTATTCCTAATAAATTGGCTACATAATCGTTTAATCCCTTTTCGGCTAAGTCAAAATTGGTATGAAAGGCTACAAGATTTATTTTATGAGTAATAGCTTGATAAAGCAAAGGATTCTTCTGTTTAGTAATTTGCTTTAAAGGAGAAAAGAGAAGGGGATGGTGGGCAATAATTAAATTTGCCTTATTTTCTAAAGCCTCATCCAAAACACCTTGAGTTACATCTAAGGATAGTAAAATATTTATTACAGGGGCATTAAGGTCAGCAAATTGAATGCCGCTGTTATCAAAACTTTCTTGCAAGAAAAAAGGGGCAATATTATCTAAATTATTTAAAAGATTTTTTACTTTCATTTTTTCACCTTCTCTGGTTAGTGTAAACTTTTTTCTATCTTTTCTTTCTCTTTCTTAACTCGATACTCGATACTATATACTTGATACCATATTCTCCCGGTCTATTAGGTTAATTGTTTTAAATTATGTTATCATTATAATATATTTTCATAAATTTAAAAGTAAAATGACAAATAAATAGTAAATTACTCAATTAAGAGGAGATAAAAGATGAAAAAACCGGAGTTATTGGCCCCGGCTGGTAATTTAGAAAAATTAAAGATTGCGGTTATTTATGGGGCTGATGCAGTATATTTAGGTGGCGAAAATTTTGGATTAAGGGCAGGAGCAAAAAACTTTACTTTGGAGCAATTAGCAGAGGGGATAAAGTTTGCACATGATAGAGGGAAGAGGGTTTACCTGACTCTTAATATAATACCTCACAACGAAGATTTGATAGGATTGCCCGAATATGTGGCTAAATTAAAGGAGCTGGATTTAGATGCCCTGATAATTTCAGATCCGGGAGTACTTAAGATAGTTAAGAATATTATCCCGGAGATGGAGGTTCATTTAAGTACCCAGGCAAGCACTACTAATTATGCGGCAGTTAATTTTTGGTATGAGCAGGGTATTAGAAGAATAATTCTGGCTCGCGAATTATCCCTAGAAGAGATAGAAGAGATAATAAAAAAATCTCCTCCTGACATGAAAATTGAAACATTCGTGCACGGAGCTATGTGTATCTCTTATTCGGGCAGATGTCTGTTAAGTAATTATATGGTAGGTCGGGATGCTAACAGGGGAGATTGCGCACAATCCTGCAGATGGAGATATTATCTCATGGAAGAGACGAGACCGGGGGAATATTTTCCGGTATATGAGGATAAAAAAGGAACTTATATTTTTAATTCCAAAGACTTGTGTATGATAGAGCACCTTCCTTTATTGATAGAAGCAGGGATTTCCGTTTTTAAGATTGAAGGGAGAATGAAGAGTTCGTATTATGTGGCTACCGTGGTCAAAGCTTATCGGCATCTTATTGATGGTTATTTTTCAAAACCTAAGGAATATTTTGGTGCTGAAAAATGGTTAGATGAGATAAAAAAAGTAAGTCATAGATATTTTACTACCGGATTTTACTTTGCCAAACCAGGTGGAGAGGAACAAAGATATGATAGCAGCGCTTATATAAAGACTTATGATTTTGCCGGATTGATACTTGATTATAATACAGACAATCAGATAGCTACCATAGAACAGAAAAACAGGATATTTGTAGGAGATGAAATTGAAATATTTGGTCCGGATGATGATTTTTTTACCCAGAAAATCGAGAAAATGTGGGATGAGGAGGGGGGAGAAATCGAAGTTGCTCCCCATGCTAAGCAAATTATCAAAATAAAGATGTCTAAACCGGTCAAACCCTGGTATATAATTAGAAAATCTAATGAAACTTAGATATTATCTCGAAAAAAAAACAGAAAGAATCGAAAGATGAACATAAGATAATCTTAGAAGCTCTTATCAAAAAAGATGAAGAACTGGTAGAACAATTAATGAAAAAACATATAGAAAATGGTAAGGAAGACCTTTTGCAACAGATTGAGCTGCAAGAGAATGTTTCTACAAAAAATAATGACTCAGAATAAAAATCAAAAGTAAATATTAAAGTTCATCAATAGCTTTTTTGAGAGTTTTTATATCCTTCCAGGTTAGTTCTTTGGGGCTGCCCGGGAAAGTTGCTTCGTTTCTTAATAAATAACTGGGATGAAACATAGGAAATATCTTTATTCCTCCTAACCAATCAAACCACTGGCCTCGAATTTTAGTGATTCCCTGAGTGGTTTCTAAAAGATGTTGAGTGGGGACATTACCCAGAGTAACGATAATTTTGGGATTGATTAAAGCGATCTGGGTTTCCAAATAAGGAAGACAGGTTTCTATTTCGCTTTTTGAAGGATTACGATTAGCAGGCGGTCGGCATTTTAACATATTAGTGATGAATATATCTTCTCTTTTAATATCAACTGACTGCAAAATTTTAGTCAAAAGTTGGCCAGCTTTACCCACAAAAGGTTTACCATTGAGGTCTTCATCTTCTCCCGGAGCTTCTCCGATAAACATTACTTTAGATTTTGCATTTCCTTCCCCGGGAACAACCTCTGTGCGAGAAAGATACAAAGGACATTTTTCACAACTTTTACATTCTTCTGCAACTTCTTCTATCGTAAGTGGATTAAAATTTTTAGACATCAATTTTACTCCCCTTTATTTTAATTATCGAAGTAAATATTAATGGAAAACTACTGATAATTATTTTAAGTCATTAAATATTTTTATAATTTTACCATTTTTTTATACTTTTTAGCAAGGAATTAAGAGAAAAGTTTTAAACTATTGACAAATCATTTCTCTAAGGTATAATACAATTGTACGATAAGCTTGTTAATTTAGATCGGGATGCCGGTCGATAAAAAGTCTCCTTTTACAGGAGACTTTTTATTTTGAAATGATGAAGCAGCCAGTCAATGTGACAGGAAACGAGGTGTGCCGGATTAATAATTCGAAAACTTTTAGCGAAAGAGCGCCAAGAAGTTTTATATGTCTTGCAGGGTGAAAGTCCTTGCTGGGCAAGGTCTAACCAACCACCCATACCAAGCGTTGCATCAAAATGGGTAACCATTAGATGAAGCGTACACAGGGAAACAGATAGGCCATAGGGAAGACCGTACTTCCCAAAAGTGAATGATACAGCCTCGTAAATAAAGATGAATGCAGATGGCGCCGTCATTTCTGCAACGGAAGCCTATACAAAAGAATCGCTAAATGTGAGATTCTAAAGAGGATCTGTGCGGGGGCAGTCAGGTAACTGGCTGTCCTACCGTGACAACCATAGGATCTGAAGAGTTTCTTAACTAGATGGTTGAGGCTTTAGATATTACTATAATAGATAGATGTCCTAAAGGAAGGCCTCGCGAAATGGAAAGCTAAACCGTAGAAAAAAAGATGTATCCCTGTTTAAATAATCAAGGTTTACAAAAAGTCCTGAGCAGGGTTTACAAAGAATGATTTGGGGGTTTACAAAGAACTACAAATAGATTATAATTAATTTATGAATAAAAGCAGTACTATACAAAAATTTATCCTCGATAATGTAGAAAATCATCCAGGGGACATTGCAATAGTTCTGGCCAAGAAATTTGGATTTTCAAGGCAGAGAGCCCATCGATGCCTAATAAGAGAAGTAGAAAATGGAAATATCATCAAAACGGGGCGCACGAGGTGGACACATTACTTTCTTGCTGATGGAAAATATATTCAATTCATCGAAAAAATAAAACCTGGTATAGCAGAAGACAGAGTTTGGTTAAAATATGTTAAACCAATGATTTTATCCTACCCGGAAAATATTTATAGAATTTGTGCTTACGGCTTTACCGAGATTTTTAATAATGCCATCGACCATTCAAAAGGAACCACAATTATTACGGAAATAGAAGTTAGCAATAATACTTTAAATATTATAATCAAGGATAATGGAATCGGGATATTCAAAAAAATTCAAAAAGCGCTACACTTAGATTCCATCAAGGAATCCATCCTCCATTTGTCAAAAGGTAAATTCACAACTGATCCATTACACCATACAGGAGAGGGGATATTCTTTACATCCAGGATGTTTGATAGCTTTTCAATCCTTTCAAGTGATATATTCTATACATTTCAAAACGAGGATTGGTTTTTTTCGCCAGAAAAAAATGAAGATTTCAAAAAAGGCACGCTCATTAAAATGGTTCTCTCGCTCGATTCAAAAAAGACACCAAAAGGCGTGTTCGATCAATACGCCGACCAAGAGATTGGATTCGGAAAAACAATCGTAGCAGTGGCGTTAAGCGGGGATCCGAATGATCCTCACGTATCAAGGTCAGAAGCAAAACGATTATTAATGGGTCTTGAAAAATTCAATACAATCATTCTAGATTTCAAAGGAGTCGTATCTGTAGGGCAAGCTTTCGTAGATGAAGTATTCCGTGTTTTCAAAAATGAATATCCAAATATCACTATCCACCATGTGGGTGCAAACGATGAAGTTGATTCCATGATTAAGAGAGGACTTTTGAAATAAATAGGTACCCATCCCATTTTCCTAGACAATTAACATTTTTGTTTTTAAATTAAATAAATAGAAGGTTACCAGGTTAATAGTTCGATAACTTTTAGCGGACAAACTATTGAGTCTTAGGAGTTCCTTACCGGATAGTTGAGTTTTAGGTATTGCTATAGATAGATGTCCTAAAGGAAGGCCTCGCGAAATGGAAAGCTGAACCATAGAAAAAATAGGATGTGTTGTTATTTTAATATATTTATCCCCCCTGAAAGCCTTTTTTATACAAGGTTTTCAGACCCTCTTCAGGAATATCCTTTTAACGCACGTAGAGTGCCTTTAAACGGGCTTCAATTTTCGAAAAATCGGTAATTACGACATTTTTTTTAGTCTTTTTTGACCTCCCCGAAATTCTGTAAACCTTACAGGAAGCCATTTTTAGGTTTTTTTGGGGGGGGGGTGAAAATAGGCCAAAAAACACCTATTTTCCGAGGGTAAAACCATAAGTTGAGGCAAAATAGTCGCTTAAAATCAAAAATACGCAGCCTACCTTTGAAACCCTTATTATACAAGGCTTTCAGGAAGACCATTTTTTACAGTAAAGGAGAAAAAGAGGGGGAACAGAGAACAGGTTTTTATCTAAACAAGGGAAGTAGATATATATGGAATTAGAGGATTATTAGTTTTTACAATAAAAAATAGGAAGGCTTTAAAACAAAGCAAACATAAGGGTTTCAGCGTTTTTTTATATAGGATAGTGATAGTGCTTCTAAAATAGAGAGAAAATGAGACAAAAAAGGGCTAAAATCTCTATTTTTACGTGTCTGAAAGCCTTGCGATATAAGGCTTTCAGAAAAATATTGTCGTAGTTACGTTTTTTAAGGTGGCCTGGAGTGATTGTTCATATTTTTTAAAATAGGCGCTTAAAAGGGCTTATCTTAGATGTGGGCGGAAAGCCTTATTTTGTAAGGGTTTCAGTGAGGTTAAATTTTAAAGTATTATAAAAAAATAATTTACGATTATAGTGATAATGTATGGAATAAAAAAGTAATAGGATTTTATTAATTATAAGAGGAGCGGGTGAAATGAAAAATAGAAAGTCTGTTATAAGATAATATCCTTGATATAAGATTAGAAAAACTAAAGATAATATTTATTTGTTATTCTCTAAAAGGATTTTTTTCTTTCCTTATAAAGAGAAATTTTAGAGATTCCTATTAAAATAAATAAACTTATTGTTAGGCCAATAAAAACGGGATTTAATCCTTCGGGGTATATTATTTTCCAAATTATAATTGATAGCGGGGCTATGGTAATAGCCCAAAAACCAGCTGAGAGAGAAACATAATCCTTAAAGAAAATTGAAGCCAAAAATGGGAAAAAAATTGTAGTCCCTCTTAATCCCATTGAAAGGAAATTCCATTTTATGATAAGAGAATATAAATTTTGTTTCACAAACAAAAGGGCAATAAATAAGATAATTATTATTGTTAATCTCGATAGTAGTAGTGCGCTTTTTTCGTTAAAGCGGAAAAATTTCGGGTAGATATCTCGGGTAAACATAGTACTTATTCCCAATATTAAACTTGCTCCAGTTACAGTTGCGGCAATTAGTAAAGTTGCTAAAGCCATACCGCTTAAAAGAGGGTTGAAATGCTTAATAATAAAAAGAGGAAGTGCTTGAGCTGAATTAATATCAGGATAGTTAATTCTCATGTAAAAACCTATTAAAATTCCGGCAATTCCGGTGGGAGGAATTAAAAAAGCACTTAATAAAACTCCTTTACGAGAGACTGAGATATTTTTTCCTGATAGGACAGCCTGGATACAAGTTTGAGTAGAAATTACCCCTACGAGGGTTGAAAATAAAGCAGATGAATCAACCATAAATCCTCGACCAAAAAGACTGAACCAGGGATAGTAAGGAAAAATATCTTTTAAATTGCTGATACTTCCAAATGATTTATAACAAAAAATACTTGCCATAGCTAAAAACGTATAAATTAAAATTATTTTTATTATTCCTACTAAACTACTTCCCCAAATTCCTCCGAAGATAATATAAGTTGCCATTAATAAAATTCCGATAAAAGCTATTAATAAAGGATTTAAAGTAAACATGCTACTGATAAGAGCTACTAAAGATAACAGTTGAGCAACTACAGAAATAAACATTCCAGCAGAAGAAAAAAAACAAGAAGGAATAATGCTCTTTTGGCCATAACTTTGAGATAAAAATTGAGGGATGGTTTGGACTCCGCTTTCTTTTAAAGGTTTAATTAAAAATAATAATAGTAAACAGGCAATCCCTTCACCTAAAGTAAACCACCAAGCTGACATGCCACATTGAAAAGCTAATTGAGTAGTACCAATAGTAGAAGCTCCGCCCACTAAAACACCTGTAATTGTACCGGTTACCATCCAGGAATTTGACATTTTTTTGCTTGTAATAAAATCATCTGCTGATTTGACTTTTTTCCCTGAAAGGACACTTACTACGGTTATTAAAAGAATGACTGAAAGGAAACCAATTATATGAAGAGGCTTTAAAAAAAACATCATAATTTTATTTACCCTATTTAATCTAAGTTTAAAACAATTAACATTTATGATAATTACTTGATAGCTTTTTGTCAAAATATATTTATACGTAGTTCATGGCATACTATACAGTCTATTGCTGAACTTGTAAAGAATTTTAAATTTGCTATAATAACGTTAATAAATATATATTTTTTCAATACAAAAGAAGGAAAATTTAACCAAAAAAATATCTGCTCATTTTATTTTAGAAAGATATGGGGAAAATTATGCAGAATAATTCAGTAAATAAAGAACCCAATGATGTAAATATTTTTCAAATGGAAAAAATAATTAAATGGATCTTGGATTCTTACGTGAGATTAACTGAATTCCAAGTTCATTTTTTAAATAATAAGGGTGAGAGAATATTCTCACCTTCAAATTCTCTTAGAAGTGGGAGTGCCTTTTGTAAATTAGTTCAAAGCAGTTCAGAGGGAAGAAAAGAGTGCTATAAATCATTCTATGATAATAGTTTAAGAAGTGCTGAATATGGAAACTCTTATATTTTTCAATGCCGTTTCGGTATCATAACCTGGATTACCCCGGTGTTAATTAATGGGGAACTTTTAGGTTCTTTTATTTCTGAGGGAATTTTAATGCGAAAACCAGCTCCTAATTTTATAAAAGAAGTAATAGAAAAGACTAAGAATTTAGGAATAGAAGAATTTAAATTAAGAGAAGCTCTGGAGAAGCTAAGAATTGTTTCTGAAAAAAAGGTTATGGCTGCTGCAGATATACTTTATATTGCAGCTAATTATTTATCTAATACGGAGTTGTTAGATACTAAGATACGCCAAGAAAAATATATTCAACAAGCAAAAATATCCGAAGAAATTCAGATGATGAAAAGAAAAGAGTTAGAATTACTTGAAAAAGAAGAAGAAGAGGAGGATTCTTTTATTTATATCAGTTCGATTTATCCTTTAGAAACAGAGAGAGAGCTGCTAAGGAGAGTTAGGTTAGGGGATAAAGAAGGAGCCAAAGAGGTTTTAAACAAAATTTTAGGTAAGATACTATTTAAAAATGCTGGTCGAATAGAAATAGTACGAGCTCGAATCCTGGAATTAGCCGTAGTTCTTTCCCGAGCTGCCGTAGAAGGTAATGCAGAATTAGAAATGATTTTGGGACTGAACTTTGAATATATTCAAAAATTAGGTATGCTTAAATCTATTGAAGAATTATGTGTTTGGATCGTAGAAGTTTTAGATAGATTTACTGAGTGTGTTTATGAGAATAAAAATATTAAAAATGTTAATATTATAAGAAACGCGCAAGAATTTATTCGAACAAATTATAAAAAGAAGATAAAATTAGAAGACATAAGCAAGGTAGTTTATTTAAGTCCTTATTATTTAAGCCATATTTTCAAAAAGGAAACCGGATATACTCTATTTCAATTTTTAACTAACGTTCGGATTGAAGAAGCTAAAAGATTATTAGAAACTACTCGATGGAGTGCAACTCGGATTTCCTTTGAAATAGGTTGTACAGATCAAAGTTATTTTTGTAAAGTTTTTAAAAAAAAGGCAGGTATATCACCTTATGAGTATAGAAAAAGAATGAGAAAGTAGGCAAAACAGCTTGCTTCCAATATTATAAATAACCCCTCAATTTTTATCATTAGGGTCTCCACTATCTAATCCATTTTTTAGTATAAGTAAATTAAATTGATAAAGACATTAATTAAGCAACAAATTACCTGATATAGCAATATACTACAATATCTCAGTAAACAATGTTTATATAATTTAAACATTAAATTGTTTCTGTAATAATTACGCTATTTTCATCCATCACGTATAAATTTTTAATATTATTTTTTAAAATTTATTTTGTATTTGCAGAATTTTTACATAGACTATTTTAGCCTTCTATCTAAGGTTTAAGAAAACATGGATTCCACTTATTAGAAAACATAGTTATATATTTATTTATAACGTAAGACAGCATTAAGGAACTAACGTAAGCATAGTTTTATTGAAAAGAACTTTCTGGTGTTTTTATTATCTCTAAAAATATTTTTGTATCAGCACATTATAAATTGTTTACTCTAAGATAGAAACACAATAAATAAGTATATGTGCAGAAAAAAGTAATTCTATAATTGTTTATAAAAATATTGATAGAAGGGAAGTAAATTAAGCTGAAAGATAATAAGCAAGAACTGGTCACAGAAAAATTAGAAGATATTTATAATTTTCGTAAATATAACAATTTTTTGGATTTATTAGTAAAAGTCATAGCTATATCCTGGACAATATTCCAGGTTTATACTTCTGCTTTTGGCTTATTTCCATCATTAGTTCAAAGACCGTTAACTCTTGGATTTGGATTAACTCTTGCCTTTTTATGTTACCGTACAAAATTTTCAAAAAATGATAAGAATAAATTACCCATTTATGATTTAGTATTTATAATTTTAAGTATCATTTGCATCTCATACCTTATTATTAATTTTAAAGCTTTGGCGAATAGAGCGGCCGCTTCAACATCCACCGATATTATTTTAGGAATTATTGCAACGTTAATAGTGTTAGAGGCAGCAAGAAGATCTATTGGGACACCACTAGTTATTGTAGCAATAGTCTTTATTTTATACGGGTTTTTAGGTCCTTATATGCCTATAATAATCGGTCATAGAGGATATTCAATAAACAGAATTGCAGAGCATTTATTTTTAGCAACTGAAGGGATTTTTGGAGTTCCCTTATATGTTATGTCTACATATATATTTGCTTTTATACTTTTTGGCGCTTTCTTGCAAAGTACTGGAGGCGCGAAGCGTTTTATAACCCTTGCTTATGCTTTAACCGGTGGTTCAAGAGGAGGACCGGCAAAAACTGCGGTTGTTGCGAGTGGCTTAATGGGAACAATATCGGGAAGTTCTTTGGCTAATGTAGTAACTACGGGTTCTTTTACAATTCCTTTGATGAAGAAATTGGGTTATAAGCCTTCCTTTGCAGGAGGCGTTGAAGCAGCTGCTTCTTCCGGCGGACAAATAATGCCTCCCATAATGGGTGCGGCAGCCTTTATAATGGTAGAGATGACTGGTATTCCCTATCTTCAAATTGTGAAAGCATCATTTATCCCTGCTACTCTATACTTTATTTCGATTTTTATTATGGTACATTTCGAAGCAGTAAGATTAGATTTAAAAGCAATACCCAGGAAAGATTTACCTGATATTAAAGAATCTATCAAAAATAGTTTACCATTATTGATTCCTATTTTTACAATTATCTTTTTGTTAATGATGGGTTTTAGCCCTCTGAAGGCAGCATTATATTCCACTATTACCATGATAATAATGGTCAGTTTTAAAAAAGAAACAAGATTAAGCATTAAAGATATTCTCAGGACTTTTGAATTGGCTGCATATAATTCTATTTCAATCACAGCAGCTTGTGCAGTTTGTGGAATAATTATCGGGATAGTATCATTAACTGGTGTAGGATTGAAATTCTCTCAAATTATTTTAACTATATCAGGAAATAATCTTTTCATTACTCTTTTACTAACCATGATTACTTCAATAATATTAGGTATGGGTCTTCCTACAACTGCCAAATATATTGTTTTAGCTACTATAGCAGCACCAGTTTTAGTAAAATTAGGCGTACCTCTCATAGCAGCACACTTATTTATATTCTATTATGGAGTAATAGCAGAAGTAACCCCGCCGGTTGCATTAACTTCTTATGCGGCTGCAGCAGTAGCTGGTAGTCCCAGTGTAGAAACTGCATTACAAGGGCTTAGATTATCTTTTGCGGCATTTTTAGTGCCATTTTTGTTTATATATAATCTCAATCTTTTAATGTACAAAGCAAGTTTTATTCCTTTAATGTTGACCATTTCTACATCACTAATAGGTATATTATGTCTTGGAGTTGGTTTGGGAGGTTATTTTATAACCAACTGCAAGTGGTATGAAAGGGGGTTGTTAGTATTTGCATCAGTTAGCTTGATATTTTATGGCGTGATTACAGATTTAATCGGGATTGTTATTTTGGCAATAATCTATTTTGCTCAAAAACAGCGAAAAGAAAGAGAAATTGCCATAGTATAGTATTATCATAAAAAAATATTTAGGAGGAAAATAAATGAAAAGATTTAAAGTAAATAGTGTTTTACTATTAAGTTTGTTGTTAGTAGTATTTTTAACCGTTTCTGTATCTGCTACCGAGTATCTTTCAATAGCTACCGGTGGAATGGCTGGAACCTATTACCCTATTGGAGGAGCAATTTCCAGTATTATAAATGCCAATATTAAAAGTGTAAGCAGTACGGTAGAGGCTACCGGCGCAACTGTAGCAAATTGTAACCTTATTAAAAGCGGTAGCGCAGAATTAGCCATAACCGCTGCAAATGTTACCTATAATGCTTTTGAAGGTATTGGAAGTTTTGAAGGCGAACCGGCAAAGAATATGGCAGGAATAACTTGCTTATATCCTGAAGCCGTACAATTAGTGGTATTAGAAAGCTCTGGGATAAAAAGTGTTTCAGATCTAAAAGGCAAAAAAGTTGCGGTTGGTGCACCTGGAAGTGGCACCGAAGTTATGGCGCGAGAAATTCTTAGCGTTTATAATATGAGTTATGATGATATCACTGAAGATTTCCTTAGTTTTTCAGAAGTGGCTACAGGGTTAAAGGATAATACAACTAGTGCAGGAGTAATATGGGCGGGAGTACCTACAGCAGCAATAGTAGATATATCCAGCCAAAAACAAATTAGAATTATTGCCATAGATAGAGAAAAATTAGATGCTTTAAAGGCAAAAATGTCTTATTGTGCTGATCATCTAATTAAAGCTGGAACATATCCTGGTTTTGAAGAAGATGTAATGACAGTAGCAATACCTGCGATGTTAGTTTGTTCCACTGATTTAAGCGAAGATTTAGTTTATAATATTACAAAAGTAATATTTGAGCATACAGAAGATTTAATAGCTGCCCATGTAAGAGGTAGGGATATTACCGTAGAAACAGCCCTTAACGGAATGAGTATCCCTCTTCACCCAGGTGCTGAAAAATATTACAAAGAAATTGGGCTAATAAAATAGAATAGTTTACAATTACTAAAAAAGAGGAGCAAATTTGCTCCTCTTTTTTAGTATGAATTAATCAATTACTTTTTACTCGATTAAATTTAAAGTAAATAAAAAAGGATGGGGTATGAAAGAAATTAATATTTCTTTCCAAAAAAAAAGACAATTACTTAATTATTACGAAAACCTTCAATATCATTTATTGCCTCCGGAAGTCATTAAGTTAGTTAAAAAATGTTTATTAGACATATTAGGTTGTGGAATTGCCGGTAGCAATACTGATTCAAGCAATATAGTTTATGATTATGTAAAAGAATCCTTCCCAGGCACTGAGAGTTCTGTATGGATAGATGGAAATACTCTTTCAACTTTCGGGGCTGCCTTCGTAAACGGAACAATGGCAACTGATTTGGATATTGATGATGGTGTAAGGTCAGCTGCCGGACATCCCGGAGGAGTAATTTTTCCTGCTTTATTAGCAGAAGGAGAGCGCTTAAAAGTTTCTCCCACTGTTTTAATTGAAGCAGTAATTATTGCTTATGATATTGGAATTCGTTTCGGTGAATTAATTTTTCAAAATACAGTGAATAGATTTTTTGGAGCAGGGACCTGGGCTATCATAGGGGCGGCAGCGGGCTTAAGTAGATTATATAATTTTTCAGGGAAAGATTTTTTAAATGCACTCGGAATTGCCGAAGCATATGCACCCCTGTCTCCAGTAATAAAAAGTATCGAAAATGGAAGTAATACAAAAGAAGCAATGGGTTGGGCAGCGGCTACAGCTATTAGTGCAGCGGTGTTAGCCAAGAAAGGATTTCTTGGCGTAGAGAGTATGTTGATACATAAAGAAGAAAGTAAAGGCTATTCCCTTAATGATTTGGGGGAAAAATATAAAATATTAGATACCTATTTTAAACGCTATACTTCTTGTAGATGGTCGCATCCCCCCATCGACGCCTTTTTTAATTTGAGACAAAAAAATAATATTAATCCTCAAAAGATTGAAAAAATTGAAGTTTTTACACATAAAAAAGCTACATCGTTAAACAATATTGAACCCATTAATTATATTCAAGCTGAGTATAGCATACCTTTTGTTCTGGCAAATATTATTTTGTATAACAAAATGGGGGCAGAACAATTAAGCAAGAAAAATATTAAAAATAAAAAAGTAGTAGAAATGGCAAAAAGAATTCATTTAGTTTATTCCCAGGAACGGGAAGATTGTTTTCCGGCTTTTAATACTGCACTATTAAAAATTTATCTGAATGATGGGAGTTTTATAATTTCTGAACCGACACAAGCAAAAGGATGTCCTGCTGATCCTTTTTCTTATCAAGAAATTGTAACTAAATTTTTGTGGCAGACTAATGGGATTATTTCATCAAAAAGGCAGGAAGCTATCTTGAATAATATTAAGACTTTTGAAAAATCGAATTTAACCATAAGAGAATTATTAGGTTTAAAATAATAAAACATGATTTTTGTAGAAAATTAGTCTCAAATTATTTTTGATTAATAGATTGGTAAAATAGAAAAATGAAAATTAAGAAATATATAGTTACAGCGATTATAATTATCTTATTTGCGGTCTTTTTCTCTCCTCAAGATGTATTGTTGGTGAAGGGCGAAAGAAAAAATATTTTAGTATTTCCTTATAAAGACAAGATTGATTTTACTATTGAATATACTCATTCTGTGGAAAAAACATCTACTTCAGAGACTTTTAGAGCTTATTCCGGCAAAGAGAATATCGTCCTTCTTAGTACAAAATTTGTAGGGCAAGGAGCAGGGTTGCCTTCAGAGATAGATAAAAATTTCAAACACCAGGATAATTTTTTCATTGTAGATAATATAAATAAAGATATTGAGAAGTTCTATATTAGGTCCAGCGTGATTGCCAAATATAATTTGACCGTCGATAACAAAGTAATTCTTTTGTATAAGATATTCAAAGATGGTGAGCTTTTAGAATTTAAAAATGTAAAATATTTTAGAATTAAAACATATCTATTGCAGCTATATTCCAAATTTATTCCGTAAAAAATGTTTTCGCAATTTATTACCTATAGAAGCAATATATTACTATAGTTTAGCTGTTATTATAATGTACTATATGTTTATAAAAAGATATTTTTAGGAGGTAAAGTTAATGATAGGTGGTTTACCGGGAGGTCAATATAAACCTCTTTCGCCAGAGGGAATCAAAGATATTCATAACACATCACTTCGACTTTTGGAAAATGTAGGGATGGAAGTAAACTGTAAAGAAGCATTAGATATATTTAAAGAAAAAGGAGCAGAGGTTGATTTTGACAAGCGTATAGTAAAAATACCCCATAAGATGGTAGAAAATGCTATTGACACAGCTCCTTCCAAGGTGATTCTTTACGGTAGAGAAGATAAACATAATCTTGTTTTAGAAGGTTCAAATGTATATTTTGGGACTGGTGGTACTGTTTTAAACGTACTTGATTGGGAAACTAACAAAAAGAGACCTTCTACTTTAGAAGATGTTGCGCAATTTGCTAAGTTAGTTGATGCCTTAGATAATGTTCATTTTTATCTCTTACCTTTATATCCTACAGAATTACCCAAAGAAACAGTTGATGTAAATAGATTTTACGCAGGTATTTCCAATACTTCCAAACATATTATGGGAGGTATCTATGATAAAGCAGGATTACTGGAAACTATTAAAATGGCAGAAGAAATTGCTGGAGGTGCAGAGCAGTTAAAAAAATGTCCATTTATTTCTTTTATTACTTGTGTCATGAGTCCTTTAAAATTAGAAAATACTTATACTGAATTTCTAATTGAGATTGCTCGTAAAGGTCTACCGGTAGCTTGCCCCAGTGAAGTTCTAACCGGAGCAACTGGTCCAGTTACTTTAGCAGGTGATTTAGTTTTAATTAACGCAGAGACTTTGGCTTGTGTAACCCTGGCTCAGTTAGTTAACCCCGGAACTCCGGTTATATATGCTTCAACCGCTTCTATTATGGATATGCAAAAAGGTATTTATCTTGGAGCCGGAGCGGAGCCGGGTCTTATAAATGCTGGTGTAGCCCAATTAGCTCAGAATGTAAAACTTCCTTATTATGCTACTGCTGGAATGTCTGATTCCAAAATTCCTGATGCTCAAGCAGGATATGAATCGGCAATCAGCGCGTTAGCTGTTGCTTTGTCAGGAGCGAATTTTATCCATGATGCTGCTGGTAACTTAGAGTTTTGTATGACTATCAGTTTTGAAAAAGCAGTAATTGATAATGATATTTTAGGGATGGTTATGCGAATGGTGCAAGGGATTAAAGTAGATAAAGAGACCTTGGCAGAAGATTTAATTGCTAAAGTTGGTCCAGCTGGGAATTTTCTTGCCGAGATGCATACAGTACAAAATATGCGTAAAGAATTATATTTCCCCACTCTTGCAGATCGTCAACATAGAACTGAATGGGAAAATTTAGGAAGCAAAGATACCAGAACTCGAGCACGGGAAAAAGTAGAAGAAATTCTAACTAATCATAAACCATTACCTATTCCTATAGAAGTTTACCAGAAACTAAAGTCAAAGATAAAAGGATTAATGTAAATTTAAACAATTAAATGTTTTTACAGCGGAACATAGATATTTTACTCATTAACTTTTTAGAAATAGAGTTTGTTTAATACTTAAAAAGTATAAATTGCAATTTAAATAAAACAATAGAAAAATAGATTTTTTCTATTGTTTTATTTTTTTAATTATTTTCTGTTTAGTCTGATTCTATATAGTATTAAGAAAAGCAAGATTTTACCTAATAGTGCAATTATATCTATAGTATTAATGTTTTTTGTTTTGTAGAATTATATCAAATTTTAATAAATATAGGAGGTTCTATCATGGTAGATTTAAATAATGTATCTGAAGCCCTACAAAGAGGAGATGCAGAAAAAGTAGCAGAACTTGTTAAACAAGCTTTGGAAGAGAATTTATTACCCAAGGATATCTTAGAAAATGGTTTAATTAAAGGAATGGAAATTATTGGGGGAAAATTTAAAAGAAATGAGGTATATGTTCCGGAAGTCTTAATTGCTGCTCGAGCAATGCATGCAGGAATGGATATTTTACGACCCAAGTTAGTTGAAACCGGAGTAAAAAATATAGGTAAAGTAGCAATAGGCACTGTAAAGGGAGATTTGCACGATATTGGGAAAAATTTAGTAAAGATGATGTTAGAGGGCGGAGGTTTTGAAGTTATAGATTTGGGAACAGATGTGTCTGTAGATAAATTTGTGGAAGCTGTAAAAGTAGATCAACCAGATATAGTGGGTATGTCTGCTCTTTTAACTACTACGATGGTAAATATGCCAGAAGTTGTAAAGGCGCTGGAAGCTGCCGGTCTTAGAGATAAAGTAAAGATAATGATTGGGGGAGCACCGATAACTCAAAATTATGCTGATCAGATAGGGGCAGATGCTTATTCTCCTGATGCTGCTTCTGCTGTGGATAGTGCAAAATCTTTTATAGCCTAAATATTTATAATATTCAATATCTTAAATCTATTTCTTTCCTTCTCAAATGATGCAAGACAAAGAAGGGAAAATTAAGATAAGATATGAAGATCCCCAGGATGGAACCATAGAGAAGCCGGTGGCATATTACGGGGAAAAGGCTTAATTTAACCAATTTAATTGAGATAGGAGAGTATCATGATTCATCACATCCAGAATAAGATCTACCACGTTGAAGTTTTACCACCCAAACAGGATTCAGAAAAGCTTGAAAAGGATCTTGAAAGATTTTCAAATAAATATCTCAGGGTTATGGACAGCGGTTATTGTGCATGTATAACCGATAATGCAATGGGTCTCCTGTCATTCCAGGGAACAGAAATAATTGAGGAACTTGACCTTCCCGTCATACCAGAGCAGGTAATGATTCACCTGAATACTTTTCATACAAAAGATGATCTAGACAACATTCTTAACATATGTAAGACAAAAGGAATCAGATATCTCTTGATAATAACAGGAGATGGTTCGGAGCGTCTTCCAAAGCTTCATCCTTCCGATGTAGGCGCCACTGATGTCGAGTCCGTCACTTCTGTTGAACTGTTAAAGTACATAAACCGAGAGTATCCGGATACTTTTGTACTCGGAGTCGCATTCAATCCTTATGAACCGGAAGAACACGAACTTGAAAAGATGGAAAGAAAAATAAAAGCAGGGGCCACTTTCATTATTACCCAGCCTTTGATAGAGAGAAATGAAATTGTCGACAGACTTCTTGAAAAATATCCTGGAATACCGGTAATTGTAGAGGCCTGGATGAGCAGAAAACTGCATCTTCTTTCGGAAGCAGTCGGTTATGAAATACCTGAGAATACAGAATTTGACCCGATATCCACTTTAAAAATGCTCCACAAATTATATCCGGGGTGCGGTGTTTACCTATCACTGCTCGGATTTAAAACACAATACCATCTGATTAAAGATACCTGGGTCTGAGAACCCGTAATCGCAGGGAGGCGTTATGAAAATAGTAGTATGTATCAAGCAGGTACCGGCAACTAACGATGCTAAAATCGATCCTGAAACAAAACGCATCATAAGAGAAGGTATGAAAGCGATCTTGAATCCTTTTGACACTTACGCTGTGGAAGAAGGTGTACAGTTGAGAGACAAATTCGGAGGAGAAGTGATTGCCCTGTCAATGGGTCCGCCAAAAGCTGAAGCAAGCCTGAGAGAGGCTATTTCAGTGGGAGTTGACAGAGCCATTCTGCTCAGTGACCGGGCTTTTGGTGGTTCGGATACATGGGCTACAAGCTATGCCCTTGCAAAAGCTATTAAAAAGATCGGGGATATTGATCTGGTCATTTGCGGTAAGCAGGCCATAGATGGTGATACAGCCCAGGTAGGTCCTGGAATTGCAGCTCATCTTGACTGGCTTCAAGCAACTTATGTTATGGCTGTGGAAGAGATATCTTCCTCATCCATCAGGGTCAAAAGGATGCATGAAGATGGTTATGATATATGTGAAATGTCTTTTCCTGCAGTAATAACCGTCGTAAAAGACATCAATACACCCCGTGTACCATCACTTAAAGGCCGACTGGCTTCAAATAAATGTGAAGTACCAGTATGGAAACCCGGTGATATAGGTGCGGATACATCAAAAATCGGTCTGAACGGATCACCCACAAGGGTTGTAAAAACGCAGCCTCCACCACCCAGACACACAAGCACAAAAAAGATTGAAGGATCTTCAATAGAATGTGCACAGAGTCTGCTAAGAGAGTTAAGACTGCGAAGTATAGTTTGATCCAGAGGAGATAAAAATGATAGCTTTTACAGATGCTAAAAGAAAAGAATATCGCAATATATGGGTAGTCGCTGAGATTTTGGCCGGCGGAATACAATCTGTGACACACGAGCTGACAGGTGCTGCAAGAACTCTTGCAGATCTCAGAAAGAGTGAAGTCTGGGTTGTTGTCATGGGATCCGGTATTGAAGAAAAACCAGAGTCGCTTTTTGCCTATGGAGCGGATGTTGTAATAGTGGTTGACCATCCGGGATTATCCGGTTTTATTGATGAAACCGAAGCAAAAATCATGAAACGTCTTATCATAAAATATAAGCCCGAAGTCGTGATCTGCGGAGCCACAACGAGAGGACGTGCCCTGATTCCACGAGTTTCCGTAATGACACATTGTGGTCTTACAGCTGACTGCACGGGTCTTTCAATTGACCCTGAAAACGGTGACCTTCTTCAAACAAGACCGGCTTTTGGTGGTAATATCATGGCTACTATCCGCTGTTCAAACCACAGACCTCAGATGGCCACCGTACGACCAAGAGTCATGAAATCACCGGAACCTGATCCCGGCCGTACCGGCAGAATTATAAAAGAAGAAATGCTTACAAGTGATAGCGAAAAGATCAAGCAGATAATAGATGTTTTTCATAGTACCGAAACTGCTTATAATCTTGCCGATGCACAGATAATAATATCAGGCGGAAGGGGAATGAAAGGTCCAGAAGGCTTTAAGCTTTTAAAACAGTTTGCCCAAAGGGTAGGCGGAGCTGCTGTAGGTGCAAGCAGGGCAGCTGTTGATTCGGGCTGGATCCCTTATGCACACCAGGTCGGACAGACAGGACAGACAGTTCAGACAAAGGTTTATATAGCCTGCGGTATTTCCGGACAGATTCAGCATCTTGTAGGAATGCAGTCTTGTGATTTGATCATAGCTATAGACAAAAACCCCGATACACCTATGATGCAGATTGCGGATATAGCCGTAGTCGGGGATCTGTTTGAAATCATTCCTGAAATTGTCAAGGGGATAACCAACCTTTAGAACAAATATTCTTATTGCAATAGATACTGAGCAATAAGGTATAATCATTTGATATAATTTATTTGTATTTGTAAAAAAAGGAGGTTAAATGATGTTAATTATCGGAGAAAAATTAAATTCTGCTCGGAAACAAGTTAGAGAAATGATTGAGAATAGAGATGTAAAATCTATTCAGGATTTAGCCAAAAAGCAAGTAGAAGGTGGAGCTGAGATGCTGGATGTAAATTCCTCCGCTGCCAGTGGTGACAAAGAAGAAAATATGGAATGGTTAGTAAAAACAGTTCAAGAGGCGGTAGATGTCCCTTTATGCATTGATAGTCCTAACGCAGAAGAGATTGAAAAAGGCTTGGAAGTTTACAATTGGGACAAAGGCAAAGCTTTAATTAATTCAATTACCGGTGAGAAAGAAAAAATTGATAGATTATTACCTGCCATAGTAAAATATAAATGTGCGGTAGTAGCGCTTGTTATGGATGAACGAGGCATTCCTGATAATTCCAAAACCCGGGTTGAGATTGCCAAAAAATTAATAAAAGTATTAACTGATGTCGGAGTTCCTTTAAAAGACATATTTATTGATCCCTTAGTAGTGCCTATCGGAACCAGTGATAAAAATGGCTTGGTAACCATGGAAACGATAAAAAGCGTTAAGGAAGCCCATCCTGAAGTTAAAATAGTCACGGGTTTAAGTAATATATCTTATGGTCTTCCGGAGAGAAAGCTCATCAATCAAGTCTTTATGATTTTGACTATGGGCTGTGGCATGGATGCAGCAATCATTGATTCTACAGATAAAAGAATGATGGCTATTACCAAGACTGCTATGACTCTTCTGGGAGAGGATAATTTTTGCAGTGGCTATATCCAGGCCTATAGAGAAGGTAAGTTAACTTTCGAAATAAAATAAAAACTCAAGGAGGCGCCCCATGAAATCAGATCTAAAAATTGCCCAGGAAGCAAAATTAAAACCTATTACCGAAATAGCAGAATCAATCGGGATAAAAGAAGATGAATTAGACCTTTATGGTAAGTACAAAGCCAAAGTCTCCCCCGATATCTTAAAGAGACTACAAGATAGACCTCAAGGCAAATACATTGTAGTAACTGCTATTACCCCTACCCCACTGGGTGAAGGTAAGACAGTAACTTCTATCGGCTTAGGCCAGGGTCTGGCTAAAATAGGTAAGAAAGTAATTAATACTTTAAGGGAACCATCTATGGGTCCGGTCTTCGGTATTAAAGGTGGAGCAGCCGGAGGAGGATATTCTCAAGTCGTTCCTATGGAAGACCTTAATCTTCACTTTACCGGAGACATCCATGCCGTAGGCGCAGCCAATAACCTGCTCTGTGCCCTGCTGGATACCCACCTGCAGAAAGGTAATAAATTGGGTATCGATATCCATAACATCAATATCAACCGGGTGGTGGATATCTCTGACCGTGCCTTACGTCAAATAGTGATCGGCCTGGGGGGTAAAGCCAACGGCCTCCCCCGGGAAACTGGTTATGATATTACCGTGGCCTCAGAGGTGATGGCTATCCTCTCTCTGGCTACCGATATCTTTGATCTTCGAGCGCGATTGGCTCGGATGACCGTGGCTTATACCAAAGATGGCCTCCCGGTCACCGCCGAAGACCTGAAGGCGGCCGGGGCCATGACCGTCCTCTTAAAAGAGGCTCTAAAACCCAACCTCATCCAGACCTTGGAACACGGACCCTGTCTGATGCACTGCGGTCCCTTTGCCAATATTGCCCACGGGAATAATTCCGTTCTGGCTGACCTCATCGCCTGCAAATGTGCTGACTATGTGGTCACCGAATCCGGCTTTGGTGCTGATATGGGTTTTGAAAAGATGTGTAATATCAAGTGCCGTACCAGCGGCCTGAAAGTAGATTCAGCAGTGGTGGTATGTACCGTACGCGCCTTAAAGATGCACGGTGGGGCGATAAAAGTAGTAGCCGGGGAACCATTGGACCAGGAAACACTAGCCCGGGAAGATTTAGACTCTGTAGCTAAAGGTTGTGAGAACTTAGAGAAACACATAGAAAATGTCCTCTTGCACGGCCTGCCTCCCATAGTAGTTATCAACCGCTTCCCCACCGATACCCCGGCTGAGATCAAACTGGTTAAAGAAAAAGCCTTAGCTGCCGGAGCAACCGCTGCGGTTACCCATGAAGTCTGGGCCAAAGGAGGAGAAGGGGCAATAGAATTAGCAGAAGCTGTAGTGGAAGCAACCAACAAACCCAACGATTTTCACCACCTCTATCCCCTTAATATATCCATTAAAGAGAAGATTGAGACTATCGCCACCAAAATTTACGGTGCAGATGGTGTAGACTATACCAGCTTAGCTGAAAAAAAGATTAAATTATTTAGTGAAATAGGTTTTGATAAACTCCCCATCTGTATGGCTAAGACTCATCTTTCCCTATCTCATGATCCCTCGGTTAAAGGCAGACCTCGTAATTTCCGTATACCTGTAAGAGATGTCAGGGCATCAGTAGGAGCAGGTTTTCTCTATCCTCTTTTAGGAACCATGATGACTATGCCAGGGCTACCTTCCGTACCGGCGGCTACTAAAGTAGATATCGATGAGAATGGGAATACGGTGGGATTGTTCTAAATTAGTCGTTAGTGAATAGTGAATAGTCGTTAGTAGGGGCGTATTGCAATACGCCCAAGTAGGGGCACGATGTATCGTGCCCATGATAAACGAAAGGATGTCTTTATAAAATAAATGATAAAAATAACTTTCTTACCTGATAAAAAAAACATTAAAGTAAATGAAGGAACTACTATACTGGAAGCATTAGAAGAGGTAGGAATGAACATTAATACTCCTTGTGGAGGAAAGGGAATTTGTGGTAAGTGCAAAGTATTAGTTAAAAAAGGAATTGCCGCAGCTGTTCCTTTAGAAGAAGAACTTTTATCAAAAGAAGAAATAAAAAAAGGTTTTAGATTAGCCTGTCAAGCTAAACTTTTTCAGGATAGCATAATAGAGCTGCCTTCAGAAATTAGGTTGGATTTTAAAAGAGTATTTTCCTCTAATTTAAAAGGAGATATTGACCGCATTAAAAATAATTTTTCTCTTGGCACTAATCTAAAGAAGGTATTTTTAGATTTGGAAAAACCTTCTTTAGATGACCAGAGGTCAGATTGGGAAAGAATTAAAGATGGATTGTCTTTAAAAAAGATAGAAAATATTTCTAATTTAAAGGCCTGTTTAGAAATATTAAAGAAAATTCCTGTTTTAATTAGGGAAGCTAATTTTAAAATAACAGTTATTTTGTATAATAATGAAATTATTAATGTAGAAAAAGGCAATACTACTAAAACTAGTTATGGTATTGCTTTTGATGTTGGAACAACTACAGTAGCAGGATATTTAGTTGATTTAAATACCGGTGAAGAGCTTTCTGCTGTGGCTAAAGCTAATCCTCAAATTATTTATGGTGATGATGTTATTTCACGAATTGGATTTGCTCAAAAACAAAAAGAGAATTTAGAAATATTACAAAGAGAGATAGTAAATACTTTAAATGAAATAATCAAAGAAGCTGCTCAAAAGGCAGGAGTTGATACAAATAATATATATAAAATAACAATTGCTGGTAATACCTGTATGCATCACTTTTTATTAGGGCTTAATCCTTCTTATATCGCACCTTCCCCTTATATTCCGGTAATAAAAGAAAATCTTAATTTAAAAGCAAAAGATATTCCAAAATTAATACTTGAGCCAACAGCAAATGTTTATATGCTCCCTAACATTTCAGCATTTGTAGGAGCGGATATTGTAGCCGGAATTTTAGCAATTCGTATGTACGAAAATGAGAAAATATCTCTTTTTATCGATTTAGGGACTAATGGAGAGATAGTTTTAGGCTCAAAGAGAAAAATGTGGACTTGCTCTACAGCAGCTGGACCCGCTTTTGAGGGAGCTCGTATTAGTTCAGGAATGAGAGCAGCGGAAGGGGCTATAGATAAAGTTAAGATGGATAATAAGTCTATTACTTATAGGGTAATAAAAGATGGTAAAGTTAGGGGTATTTGCGGTTCGGGGTTAATTGATCTAATTGCTGAATTAGTTAAATTAGGGCTGATAGATAAAAGTGGCAAGCTTATAGATAGGGGAGAATGTGACCCTAATTTAAGCGAAGAGATTAAAAATAGAATTATTGATGGACAAAAAGGTAATAAATTTCTTATAGTAAGGGGGAAGGAAACAGAAAGCGGGAATCCTATTTATCTTACTCAGAGAGACGTTAGAGAAGTGCAATTAGCTAAAGCAGCAATATTTGCAGGAATAAAAATACTTTTAAAAGAGGTCAATATTTCTCAGGATGATATTCAAAAAATATTACTGGCTGGAGCATTTGGTAATTTTATTGATAAGAAAAGTGCAATAAGAATAGGATTAATCCCTTATTTGTCTTTAGAGAAAATAGAATCAGTTGGTAATACAGCCGGAAGAGGAGCAGAGATAACTTTGCTTTCTGAAAAAACGAGGGAAATATGTGAAAAGATATCCAAAGATATTAAATATATAGAATTATCTTCAAGGGCTGATTTTCAAGAAGAATTTATTAAAGCAATGTTTTTTAAAAGCTAAATAATTAACTAAGAAAGAATTTATATGAAAATAATAAAAAATATTAAATTAAAAATAGACGAAGAAGAAGTTTTAAGATATCAAGGTTATAGCAAGAATAAGGTAAAAAACCCGAGCGAAGTTATTTTGCAGATTGCTCGGGAAGAGATTACCCGCGGTCATAATCTATTTGAGCCACAAGGAATTTATTCTTCCACTAAAATTAAACAGATATCTTTTTCAGATGGAAGAATTAATTTAGAAAATGGATTACATTTAGAAATAAATAATTCTATGCTTAATTTATTAAGAGGAACGAGTTACTTAGCTTTTGGATTATCAACTATAGGTAATCATTTAGAAGAAAAAGTGGCTGAATTATTTGCTAAGAACGAATATCCTAAGGCAATCGCTCTTGATGCGGTAGGTACAGTAGCGGCTAAGTTTTTAAGTAATTATATTAAAAGTTTAGTTTGCCAGGAGGCAAAAGAACAAAATCTTCAAACTACTAAACATTTTAGTCCTGGCTCCGGTGATTGGGATATACACCAACAGAAAAACATTTTTCAAATTATTCCAGCTGATAAAATTGGGGTAAAATTAACCGAATCTTATATGATGGTTCCTAAAAAATCATTATCCTGGGTAATAGGAAAAGAAATTATCATACCATCTAAAAGAGATGATTCTTGTAAAATTTGTCTGGCAACGAATTGTCAATTTAGGGAGACTTTTTAATTAAGTTTTATCTTCAGTCATCTTCATTTGATAACCCTAATTTCTTTCAAAAAATTCTAAAAATATTCCCGTTAGTATAAAATCTGGTGGGGTAGTTAGATAATTTAAAAAATATTGAAAAAAATCTTTAGAAAAGAATTGACATTCCTGATAGTAGGTTTTATAATATAAATAACGATAAGATGTATATATGTATAATGTATATTATATATACATCTATATAAGTTAGAATAAGTTAGAGAGGCGGGTGTTTCAGATAAAGTTTAAAAAGATTGATAAATCTAATCACATACCTGCTTATTATCAATTGAAAGAAGCAATACATACTAAGATAAAAGATGGGGAAATTCAACCTGGTGAAAGACTTTTATCAGAGAATCAATTAAGTGAATTATTTAATGTCAGCAGGATGACAGTAAGAAAAGCTACAGATCAGCTGGTTGAAGAAGGGCTTTTGTTAAGAGAACAGGGTAAAGGGACCTTTGTTAAAAAAATTAATTATGACAAAATAGAACGCGATCTTTCTCAATTGTCCAGTTTAACCAGTGATTTAGGGCGGTCTAAATATAAAATAGTAACAACTGTCCTAAAGGAAGAAGTTGTTTCCGCTTCTAAAGAAATAGCCGGTAGGTTAGATATTAATACCGGAGATAAAGTTATCAAACTGGCAAGGTTAAGGGAATCTGATAGCCAACCAATTATCTGGGAGACATCCTTTATTCCTTTCAAGGTCTGTCCCCGCTTAATTGAAGAGGATTTAAATGGTTCTCTATTTTCAATACTTGAAGAAAAGTATGGTCTCAAGATAAGCGATGCTAATGCCTCGATTGAGGCTATGCTTGCAGATGAATTTATTGCTGAGATGTTACAAATGGGAAAGAATCAACCGGTTGTTAAGGTTGAACAAGTAACTTATTTAAGTGATGGTCGAGCAATTCAATTTGTTGTATCCTTTTCCCGAGGTGATAAGTACAAATATTATGTGCATCGCAAGAGAATAAATGGTTAGTTTTTTAGAGGAGGAGTTAATGGATTACAATGTTCTTAAGAAGAAAATTCCCGAAAAATTGAGTAATAATATTATTTTTCAGACTGCAGGAGTAAAGCCTTCAGGAAAAGTTATTATCGGTTTTGGTCTGGCCGGGAAGATAGACAAACAGGTTGCAGGATTTTTTCATGACAGGATTTTGTTGATAACTGACAACAATATTGTAAGTCTTAAGATACACCAAATTGTAATTAATTCTTTAAAAGAGAAAGATTGCCAGGTTACTCTTTTCTCTGAGGTCGAGCCGGAACCTAAGCTTGAGATGGCCCGGAAGGTTCAGGAGATGGTTAGAAAAAAAGAATATTCACTGGTAATTGGACTTGGTGGTGGCAGTGTGATGGACATGGCTAAAACTGCTTCTATTATGGCAACAAATGATGGGGATATAGAAGATTACATGACAGGTACTCCTATCGTAAAAGAAGGATTACCCAATGTCTTAATTCCCACTACTTCTGGTACAGGTAGTGAAGTAAGTCCTTTTATTGTACTTAGTAAGGAAGATAAGAAATTATTTATTGGTTCACCCTATATCTATGCCACAATAGCACTCGTAGATCCTTTATTGACCGTATCAATGCCTGAAAAAGTTACTGCTGCAACTGGATTGGATACTCTATCACATGGCGTCGAAGGATTAATTGCCAATACTAACCCATTTACAGAGGCTTTAAGCTATCAGTGTATCAAATATGTCTTTCGTTATCTGGAAAAAGCCTGTAGAAATGGCTTAGATCTTGAAGCAAGATACTATATGTCCTGTGCTTCAGTGTTGGGAATGATGTCATATGCACAAGGTGGAGGCCTTTATGCCCATAGTTTATCCTATATTTTAACCTTGCGTAATGGAGTGCCACATGGTGTCGGATGTGGGCTTGCTTTACCCTATACTCTCTTGTTTAATTTTGATTACATAAAACCTGTATTACTTAAAATGGCAAGATATATTTTACAGGAAGATATTAGTAATATTTCAGATGAAGAAAGAGCATTTAAGGCTATTGAGGGTTTTTATCAACTTTTACTGAAGGTTAAAGTACCAGCAAGACTGCAGGATTTAGCTATAGAAAGATCAGAAATTAATGTTTTTGCCAGTGAGTTGGTCAATAAATACTACAGGGATAAAAATCCCCGAGAGTTAACTGAGCATGAAGCAAGAGAATTACTTGAAATGATGTGGGAAGGTTCTCTTAAAAGGATATAAAGTTAACACAATATATTAATTTTATTTGAATAGGAGTTTTTTATAATGAAGATCTATGGGGCGGGAACGCCAGAAGAAATTAAGAAATGTACTCAGCTCGGTGTAGCGGGGATACTAACAAATCCCCAGGGTTATGAACAGTACTTTCAGGGTAAAATGACTCTGGAGGAAATTACAAAAGCAATCGTTGAAGTTACGGATTTACCTATTTTTATGCAAATTCATGGAAAATCAACAAAAGAAATACTGGAGAAAGCTAGAAACCTACATGCCATTTCTCCCCAGGTAGGCTTTAAGATAATATCGGATGAAAAGGGATTTTGGGCAATTAGACAGTTACAACAAGAAGGCATAAAATGTATTGCTACTTGTGTGTTTACGATAGCACAGGCGGCAGTAGCGGCTTGTGTAGGTGCTTTTGGTATCTGTCCATTTATATCAAGAGCAAAAGAGATTGGAATGGATCCAGAAACTATACTTAAAAATATTAAAAAAGGTTATAGCCAGCTGGAAAAGGCTCCTGAGATTATAGCTGTTAGTCTGAGGAATGTAGGGGATATTGATTTAGCACTTTCTGCCGGGGTAGATGCTGTTGGTATGCGTTATCCCTTAATTAAGGAGATGATGGAACACCCATTAAGTATCAAGGCAGAAGAATTATTTGCTAAAAATTGGGCCACTATTAAAGGAGAGGATGTAAGTTATTTAGAAGATGCACTTAAGTTAGAAGGTTTAGCAGAATGAGGCGGTTTCCTAAATTGAAAGGGATTCTGGCACCTATACTTGCCCCCATGTATGAAGATGGACTGGATTTTGCAGGAATAGGGCAACTAGCTCGGGAAATACTGTAATCCCCTTATCTAGATGGCCTGTTTGCTCTTGGAGCAACCGGGGAATATACGCACCTTAATGTTGAGGAGAGGATGCGATTTTTCGAGGAATTGGCCAGGGTGGAGCGAGATGGAAAAGTAATCTTTGTAAATACGGGGGGATAGCCCGTAAAGAGGTTCTCAAGTTGACCCGATATGCAAAAGATCAGGAATAGATGGAGCAGAGGTTGTCGTGCCGGCGATATAGCTGCAGGCCCTGAAGCAATTTTAGAGTATTTTCGTAAAATAGGAGAGATTGGCATATCATTTGTGGTTTAAAGGACTCCATTTATTAAACAAAATCCTGATGCTGTACTGATTAATATATTAATATAGCTTCCGATGTTTGTTGGCTATAAAGATAGTTCCAGGGATATGGAGGTATTTGCTGGAATAAAGTGCCCTCTTCGGTGATAAGATCAGCATTTTTCATGGTGTGGAGATGCTTCACCTACCTTCACTGGCCTGTGGTAGTGCAGGGATAATCGGTGGAGGAGCAAATCTTTATCCGGGATTACTGGCCTGTAGAACAGAGGCCTTTAATAAAGATGAAATAACTGAAGCCATTAAACTACAGCAACAGGTCAGGGATAACTGGGTAGAGCTAAATAAATATAAAAGCTTCCGCTGGATATGTAAACAGATCTGGCAGGGGAAGGGAGTTATTAACATGGTAAATTGCGGGGGAAGTAATTATGGCGCACTATTCTTACGGAACTTAGGGGAAATGAATGTTTTTAGAAAGATGCATAATATTTAGAGGACTCTCCGCAACTTGAAAATGAAAGGGGGGGATGTAAAAGTTTGAAATAATAATATTGTGATAGATAAAAGTATAATGAATGGTGAATAAAAAATTAATTATAAGGAGAAAAAAATGAATAATTTGTTATCAAGGAATAAAATTTTGTTATGTATGTTGATTTTGGTGATGTTGTCCGTATTGGTATCTCAAAGTGTTCTTGCTCAAGATAAAATTGTAATTAAATATGCGGATTTTCATCCGTTAGATACTATAAACTATGAATCACAGTTGTTGTTTAAGGAGATTCTAGAACAAAAGGTAGGAGATAAAGTTGAAGTAAAACTCTATCCCGGTGGACAGTTAGGTGCTCAACGTGATTTAATTGAGCAGGTAAAACTAGGAACTATAGATATGACATTTGGAAATCCGCCCTATTTTTCAAACTTAATCCCTGCATTTGGTGTTATGGATTTACCATATATATTTAATGATTATTATCATATTGAAAGAGTTGTAGCTGGAGAAGTTGGTTCAATGTTAAATGATTTACTTATAAAACAGGAAGGCATGAGAATTTTAGGATGGTTCCACATTGGTTTTAGAGATATGATAACTAGTAAGACACCTATTAGAAAAATTGAAGATTTTAAAGGGGTTAAATTTAGATCGCCGGAAGTTAGTACTTACATAAATATGTTTAAGGCTTTAGGAGCAACACCAACACCTATTCCCTGGACTGATGTTTATCAAGCAATGCAGACCAAGCTTGTTGATGGACTGGAGACTTCTCCTGAGGGAATGACAAGTACAAAAGTGTATGAAGTGGGCAAATATGTTACATTAACAAATCATATAAATACAGTTGAATGTCCAACAATTAATGAAGCTTTTTATCAAAGTTTACCAGAAGATGTTAAACAGGCCTTACATGAAACTATGGATTTGTTAGTACCTTGGCAACGCTATAAAGTGATTAGAAAAAATATAGAAGCAATTCAAGAATTAAAGGATCAGGGATGTGAAATTATAGAAATAGACGTAACCCCCCTGAGAAAAGCCTGTGAGACGGTCTGGGAACAGTTTAAAGAACAGAGTCCGCTTGCAGAAACATTAATAGAAAAAATTGATTTATTGAGGGATTAAAAAGTTAATAATCGGGACGAGCTTAATTCTCGTCCCGATTATTCTTGTATATACCAAAAAATTAACTTCTTTGTAAGGGATGATATTAGGAGTTGAAAAAACCATGAGGAATTTCGAAAGACGATTAAAACAAGTTTTAAATAGCATAATTGTTTTTTTGTTTGGTAGTATTGTTATGGTTACAATCTTGCAGGTTTTTTTTAGATATTGTTTAAATGTACCTTTGATGTGGACAGAAGAATTGGCTAGATATCTGTTTATATGGGGAATATTAATTGCTTCAGCAAGGGGATTGGAAGAAGGGTTGCATATTGGTATTGAGATAGTATTGGATAAGCAATCAGATAAGGTTAGAGCAATAATAAAATTTTTTATTTATAGTATTATGATTATTTTTTTAGTATTTGTAATATATTATGGTTGGGTACTTGTTGGCAAGGTTATAACCACAAAATCTCCTGCTTTACATCTTCCAATGTCTATTGTATATTTGGCACTTCCTTTCAGCTCTATTATTTGGATTATTATCATATTAAAAGAAATGTTAAAGACTTATAGCCTGATAAAATAGAAGGCGATTAAGGATTAATGAAGTAAGTAATAATGTAAAGATATTAAAAGGGAGATATATGAGTTTAATCACCTTACTTATCAGCTTTGCGTTTTTAATGGTTATCGGAACACCCATTGCATTTGCAATGGGAATCAGTTCTTTTTTAGTCTTGTTTAGTTCAGGAATAGTGCCTCTAGTTGTTATTCCTCAGAGAATTATTATTGCTCTTGATTCTTTTCCTTTATTAGCTGTTCCTTTGTTTGTTCTGACAGGTGAAATAATGAATGTTACAGGTATTACCACTCGTTTAATAGACCTCGCTAATGCATTAATAGGTCATGTAGCAGGTGGATTAAGTTATGTGAATGTACTTGCAAGCATGTTTTTTGCAGGGGTATCAGGTTCTTCAACTGCAGATGCAGCAGGCATTGGCAGAATTCTAGTTCCTGCTATGATTAATGAGGGGTATGATGAAGACATTTCATTATCAGTTACAGCTGCTTCTGCGACAATAGGGCCTATAATTCCTCCCAGTATTACTATGGTTATTTATAGTTCTATGACCGGGCTTTCTATTGGAAGGTTATTTCTAGCTGGAATAATACCTGGTATTCTCTTTGGTATATCCCAGATGATAGTTTGTTGGTGTTATACTATAAAAAGACACTATCCACAGAAAAAAAGAAAATCTATAAAGGAAGTACAGCAGGCGTTTGTTGGTGCAATATTACCCTTATTTACACCAATCATAGTATTATTTGGAATCGTTGGGGGCATGTTTACTGCAACAGAAGCAGGTGCAATAGCTGTCGTCTATTCATTAATACTGGGAGTCTTGTATAAAAAAATTACTATTAAAGGTATTTATGATGCATTACTTGAAACGGGTTTGCGTTCATCTATAGTTTTATTAATAATTGCATTTTCTTCTATTTTTGGTTGGATTTTAGCTATTGAACAATTTCCTTTAGTAATAGTAAATTATCTTACTTTAATTTCAAGTGACCCGACAATTATTTATTTATTAATAATACTTGGGTTTCTAATTGTTGGCATGTTTTTGGAGGGTCTGGCAGCTATGATAATATTAGTGCCTGCACTGGTGCCAATTGCATCAAGGTTTGGTTTTGAACCATTACATTTTGCCCTTATTATAATATTATGTCTGGCAATTGGAGGGATTACACCACCTGTTGGGATTTTACTATTTACAACTTGTGGAGTAAATAATTTACCTTTAAAAAAAGTTGGAAATATAATCTGGGTATTTGCTTTTGCCATGTTATTAGTTGTACTATTAGTTACTTTTTTCCCATCATTAATAACTTTTATACCAAATAAATTTATGTAATTATTCATTTCAGCATTGTCATATATTATTTTAAAGGGGGAGTATCTCAATGAATCCTAGGCAACGAGTTCTAGCAGTTTTAAATCATAATAAACCAGATCGGGTTCCTATTGATTTTGGCTCAACTGTATTTACAACTATTACTGTTAAGGCTTATGAAAGATTAAAGAAATATTTGAACATAAAGAATAAAACTAAAGTATCTCATTTGGTATTCCAATGTGCAGAAGTAGATGAAAAAATATTAAAAGTATTTAATGTTGATACAAGAGGTTTAATCAACAAAGGTCCAGAAGGCTGGCTTGATGTGATAACTGATGAGGGTTATCATATTGATGAATGGGGTATTAAGAGGAAAATATCAGAAAATGGTTATATGGACATAATATCAAGCCCCTTCGAAAATGATTTTAGTTTTAAAGTTATGGATAATTACAACTGGCCTGATGGTAAAGATCTAGGTAGGGTTGAAGAAATATCTTCCAAGGCCATCAAATTAAGGAAAGAAACTGATTATGCTATAATATTATATATCTTTGGCGGAATAACTACAATGAGTCAGTTTTTAAGAGGATTTGAGCAATGGATGATTGATTTAGTTGATAGGGAAAGCCTTATAGCAGAACTTCTTGATAGGCTTTTAAAGTTTTATATGGATTCTACTGAAACAGCGCTTAAAGCTGTAAATAGTGATGTTGATATTGTTGCTTTTGCAGATGATTTTGCTAGTCAGAAAGGAATGATGTTTTCACCTATTTATTATCGAAAACTAGTTAAACCTAGGTATCAAAAACTCTTTAATCTGGTTAAGGAGAAAAGTAACGCTAAAGTATTATTTCATTCATGTGGTAATGTTTCTAGTATAATTGATGACTTTATTGAAATTGGTGTTGATGCATTAAACCCTGTACAAGTAACCGCAGAAGGAATGGACCCATGCAAATTTAACTCCCTCTTTATGGGCCAATTCAAAATCCCCAGCTACTACTTTTACTATCTCGCCTCGCTTATTTAATACAGTATTAACTATCATAGTAAGTTCAGAAGCCCGAGCGATGACATTCATCTGTTTTCGCACTATATTATCTAAATTTCCTATAATATTATATACGTTCTCCCCTGCTCTAAGGTGTGTTTCTCCAGTAGTCTCTTCCCCACAAACACCTGGTTGCACTATTTTTGATCCACCAGACCAACCTGTATACATATGTGGAATTATATTACCTATGCCAATACTAATATTAGCCTCATAATACAAATGATTGACACAAACCGGATAAGGAACTTCGCTACTTTTAATTTTTACTAAATTCTCAATATTTTGCCAGTCATGATTTACAAACCGAATACGATTTACTATCTCATTTCCAAATCTTTCTCTAATCTCCCAATTCTCCATTGCTCGATGTGTCCCCAAAGCAATAAGGGCAGTGATGTTATTATCATTTACCCCTGCCTTATTTAATTCTTCCAATAAAATGGGTAATATCCTCTTTTGAGGGGTGTTTCTAGTGTTATCATCTACTAATAACACTACATTTTTGCCCTTTTGTTTGACAAGTTCAGGAAGAGGCGAGGTTCCTATAGGACTACGAATCGCTCTGCGTATCTCTTCTGCTTCATTTTCTATATGTACTGCTTCTTTTGGGGTAACTACCCAGGAAAGATTTCCCTCTGGTAACTTTATATAAATTTTCTTATCTCCATAAGGAAGTACTATTTCTTTGTTCATTCTTTAATCCTTTCTAACTAAAAAGTATAAATATTTTATAGTTTCAGAAGAATCCTTAGCTGCAAGGATCTCTTCCATCTTTTGCATATACACATTTTCTACTATGTTAATTTTATTTATAAGTATTGAGGTCGTTATTTAAAAATAATATAAAAAAAGACAAAGCTATTTCAATTTTGAACTAACTGTATTTTTTAATATATTTCTTCTCATTCTTATCAATAAACCATCTTCAAATACATTAGCGTATAAATCTTGGCATTACGAGTCTGGGAATAAACAATATAATGTTGGGAAAGAAAACCACAATCAATACGACAATCAGGGAGATAATTAAGAATGGTACTATAGACTTTAGTGCTTCAGGAACTGATATTCCAGCCAGACGAGAAGCAATCATCAGACACAATCCATAAGGAGGGGTTACAAGTCCTATAGCTAAAGTCAAAACAATCACTATCCCCATGTGATATGGATTAATTCCTACTCTTAAAGTAAGTTCACCAATTATCGGATACATGATAACTATCGCAGGAAGAGCATCCATAAAAGTTCCCATGGCCAAGAAAAGCAAGATCACAAAACTAAAGATTAACAGCTGAGAATTCAGTAACCCCATAGTATCAAAATAGGAAACGATTGCTTGCGGAATACTGTAGTAAGCTAGAACCCACCCCCATAGTGAGGCAGTAGCTATGCAAAAAAGAGAAAGAGAAGAAAATTCAACGCAAAATTTTATTACTCTATAAAACTTAGTAAAAGAAAATTCCCGGTAAAAAAATGAGAGGAAAAAAATGTACACAACAGCTATCAGGGATGCTTCTGTGGCTGTAAATACACCTAAAGTAATTCCACCGATAATAATTACTGGTACTCCTAGCGAAGGGATAGTAACCTTTGTATTTTTAAACAGAGTTTGCCATGAGAATTTATGGACATCAACAATCCCATGTTTAACAGCATAGTAATAAGAATAAGCCATTTGCCCAACACCAATCATTAATCCCGGGATAATTCCAGTCAAAAATAAGCCTCCAACCGAAAGATTAGAACAAGCCGCATAAACAATCATCATTAAACTTGGTGGTATAATATTCCCAAGAGTTGAAGAAGCAGCGGTTACTCCAACAGTAAAACCCTTCCCATATCCTTCTTTGATCATGGCTGGAATTAAAACCGACCCTACTCCTGCGGTATCAGCCGAGGAAACACCAGACATTCCAGCCATTATCATACTTATTATAATATTACTATGAGCTAACCCGCCTTTAATATGCCCCACAAGACTATTGGAAAAATTAAACAAGTAGTCCCTAATAACCGTCTCGTTTAATAATTGTCCGGCGAGGAGTAAAAACGGTACTGCAAGCAATGGAAAGCTATTCAAACCAACCCAAATTCTCTGTACAACAATAGAGAGAGGAACATTCCCTTCTATCAAAATGGAAAGGAACGCTGAAAGAAATAGTGAAAAACTCACCGGGACTCGTAAAAGGAATAGAAAAATAAAGGATCCAAATAGGATAATTAAAATAATATTACCTCCATTCATTTTTTTGTCGGGTTACCCGTTCTTTGTTCTTTAAGAGATTTAATATTTAATATATGGTATATATGGTAAAAACTATAAATAAACATGCTTACACCAGCTATTGGTATTGCTACAAAGACGTATTGCATGTTAATATTTGAACCTGGTCCTATCCTTAATCTTCCCATTTTAAAGTATTCGTAACCAAAAATTGTTATTACCACTCCACATAGCAGTATACATAAATTTGGAATTAGTCGAAATATTTTTCGCAAAGCTTGATTTTTTATTTTTTCCGGCATAATAAACTCGACAGTGAAATGGGTTTCCTTTTTAACACTAATACTGGCTCCCATCATGACCATCCAAAATAGTAAAAATCTTGCTACTTCTTCAGACCATATAACGGGATTATGAAAGATAAATCTACTTAAAATTTGAATAAAAACAACTATGCCTAAAACCACAAATAAAAGTACTCCCCAAAAAGTCTGGATTTTTTCTAGCAAATTAACAAATTTTTTCATATTTCTTTTCTTCCTAAATCAAATAGAATTATACTTAGTTATCTATTTCTACCAGTAACCAGTATATTCTTTGTTGAAATTTCCTCACCATTTTCGACGGCTTTTCCAAATACTTAAAGGCCAGGGTAGCCTATATGCCTAAGTTTGTACTTTTAGAAAACTAATTAATTTTTTGCTGCTCGGATTTTTTCTAGCAAGTCCATTACACCCAAATTTTTAGCCACTATCTCTTGCACAGGTTTTCCTTTTTCCATAAAAGCAACTTTATCAATCAAGTTAGCTTTGACGCCGTATTTTGAAATCATCTCATCAAGAGCCTCGTTATTCATCCTTGTAATGTAATCTCGTTCCCAAATCGCCGATTTTTGAGCTTCTTCAAGGACTATTTTTCGATATTCTTCAGGTAACTCCTGAAATGTCTTATTACTTATAAATACCCCCATTGGCAGCACTAAATGGTAAGTTGTGGCTATATAAGGGCAAGGTTCATAAAACTTATTTCTCAGAACACTGACGCACTCATTTTCTCCTCCATCCACTACACCAGCTTGCATGGCTGAATACAATTCAGAATAGGCCATGGGAGTAGCTATGGCTCCAAAAGTTTTCCAAGTTAACGCATCGGCTGGACCCGTCATTACCCTAATTTTTAAATCGCTTAAGTCATTAGGAGTGAAAACAGAACGTTTACTGTTAAATAGAACTCGATTTCCAGAGGTATATGTGGTAAGTAATCGAATATCATATCTCTTTAGCGAAATCTCATCAAGAATCTGCCCAACTTCGCCATCAAAGACGTTGGCAAATTGCTTATCACTTTCAAACAAATATGGAGCACCAAAAATTCCCAATTCAGGGACGAACTGTGAAACATGAGAGAAAGCAGCTATAGATAGATCCAAGGTTCCCATTTTTAGTCCTTCAATTTGTTCTGCCGTATCGCCTAACTGGGAAGCTGGATAAATTTTAATCGTCACTGCACCATTGGTCCTTGCTTCCACTGCCTCTCCAAACCTTTGAGCACCTAAATCATATGGATGGCCACTGGTTTGATCATGTGCAAGTCTTAACACATATTGTTCCTCCGCATTAATACCTAGAGAAAATAACAAGACAGTTAAAATAGAAAAAACCAATACAAAAATCACGAAGCGAAACTTTTTAATATTCATAACAAACCTCCTTACTTAATTTTATTTTTACATTTTTCGGTATCCACAAACTTATACATTTTCTAAAACTACCCTGACTTCGAGCCATAGTCACGAATAACATTTCATAATCTCTTTATTTATCACATTTTGCGTTAGCACATTAACAAAATCACAAATAAAAGTTAAGTGTTTTCCATCACCCCTTTTCTTACCTTCGATTAATTATATTATTTTCTCTCTCTTATCTCTTAAGACTTTCCAATTTCATGTACCAAATTCCTTGAGAAATGCTCTTCTGCTGATATCGTATAACCTTGTTCTTTAATACTCCTGATACGACACTGTAATTATAGTAATCTATTAACTTGCCTAAAAGTCTTCTAGTCTTATTGAGTCCTATTTTCCTTGCTTTTTTCTCTTTAGACTGTTCCATAGTTATATTGATTCCCTATTCTTCACATCTACTCTTTTATTAGGGATTCCAAAATTTCTCTTGCTTTTGCGAAACCAGTCCGTCCACTGTTGTAAACAGGCACGTGTGTATTGGTCAAAAGAGGTTCCAGTACAGACATCGATACCTGTGCCATTACTATAACATCAACTTCCCTTGAAAGTTTATCTATCTCATCCAGAAGTATCTCATTATGCTTTTCTGGATCACCTGCTCTTAGCGCTTTAAATGCTTCGCTACTTAATACAGTCTTTATCTCAATTTCTTTTTTTGCGTCTTCTGCTGCCTGGCTAAGGAGTCGCTCAGATGATGGAACAGTAGTCGGAAGGGTAGCAAGCAAGCCAATTCGTTTACCCTTCTCTACTGCAAGATCCATCATGGGCCTATCTATCTGCAGTATCGCTGTATTAATCATAGGCCTCGCATAATCAACAGCTCTGTTGAAAGTGGAACATGCAAGCATAATAAGGTCTACTCCTGCTTCTTCAAGAAACCTTGCATAGGTAACAAACTTGAAATAGTTCACCTTTGGAATAACCCCAACACCTGCAATAAGATTATCTCTTTGCATCGTATCATCACCCAAGTGCATAACATTGACTTCAGGGATAATTTCATCCATGTACTTTTGTACTATCTGTGAAGTAAATACTGCCGTATGTATAATACCTAGCGTCTTATTACTTAAGTCCTTTTTCATATCTATTCATTCCTCCTTTTTTATACTTAATCTAATTCTCTGTGAAAATATTTAATTTTTTTCAGCTTTCTCTTACATATAACTTCTTACACCCTTACCCAAGCTTCTCTTAATACTCGTTTAGCATTAGCTATAACTACCTCAGAGGATTCATCAGCCAATGGTTTTACCTCAAAGCTTACAATGGGCGGATTTTGTGGATTTAAGAATCCAATATCTAATAAAACTTTTAAGTATTCGGTGAGTTCTTTGACATCATTTTCCCCACCCTTGATACCAAACCTGGGATGCTGGTCACCATAGCCGGGATGTTCTTTATCTTTTAAAATACAATTGCCCAT
>ASPA01000004.1 GCA_000405605.1 Atribacteria bacterium SCGC AAA255-G05 | reverse complement strand
TTACCCAAGCTTCTCTTAATACTCGTTTAGCATTAGCTATAACTACCTCAGAGGATTCATCAGCCAATGGTTTTACCTCAAAGCTTACAATGGGCGGATTTTGTGGATTTAAGAATCCAATATCTAATAAAACTTTTAAGTATTCGGTGAGTTCTTTGACATCATTTTCCCCACCCTTGATACCAAACCTGGGATGCTGGTCACCATAGCCGGGATGTTCTTTATCTTTTAAAATACAATTGCCCATGTGGGCATGAACCAGATAATCCTTAACCGGCATAATGGCCTGAGTAGGAGTCTCATTTAGAAGAGGAAGATGGGATAAATCAACCAGCAATCCAAAATTACCAAATTCTTTTCTTACTTCTTCTGCCACCATCCTGGCGTCTTTAGCCGGCCCAATTAAACATTTTTTATCTATTTCCCTGTCAAAGATCTCTAGAACTATCCCTAAGTCTCCTTTGGATTTAGCATAATCACATATCTCTTTAATGGATAAAACTAATAATTTACGAGCCTCTTCTCGTTTCTCTTCTCCTGGGTCCTTACCACTTAAGAAGGCAAGGCCCTTTGCCTCTATCTCATATGCTTCGTCAACTCCTGCTTTCACCTCATTTACTGCCTCTTGTCTTTCTGCTTCATTAAAGGAATTAAGATTTAATTTTTTAATCAATAAGCGTGGCTGAGCACCATAAGCAACAGTTAAATGGCTCACTTCCAAAAGTTTTTTTGCTTTTTCTCTTACCTTCGCATCCTTGATCCAGGAAATCTCTACTGCAGTAAAGAAATCATCCTCAGCTATTTTCTGTAGCGTCTCAAGAATTAACCCCTCACCTCTCATCGTTTCAGGATAAGCCATAAAATGAATTAATCCTACTTTCATAAATTTATACATCGACTCTTGCATATTAACCTCCTTCTTATTCGCTAAGTAGATCTTGTTCTACGCCAGCTAAATGATCGTACATTCTCTTACGGGCATCTTTGCTGTCTTTATTTTTAATGGCGTTAAATATCTCAATATGCTCTTCAAGATATTTCTGAGGACAGCCAGGAATGTTCCAGCTTTTCTCTTTCATTTTTATCCAGAGCTTTTCGTTTAGTAGATCAGCTAAGTAAATCATCATCGAAAAAAGGAGGTTATTATGAGCTGCCCTGGCAATATTAATATGAAATTCTCTATCAATTTTCATAATCTTAGGAATGTCCGTCATATTTTCCTTCATTTTGTTCAAGGATTCCTTAATGGCATCTATCTCTTCCTTTGTAGCTTTTTTGGCGCTAAGACCGACAATCTCGGTCTCTACTGCCTTTCTTGCCTCTAATATCTCAAAAGGGCTCTCCTCTTCTTCAAGTTCCTTGAATATTTGCTCATACAAAGGGAAGCCAAGATTATTCCTTATGAAATTACCCTTACCTCCTCTGCTTTCTGTTATTCCCAAAATCTCCAGAGCGCTCAGAGCCTCCCTTACTGAAGGACGGGAAGTTCCAAACTCTTTTGATAGAATTTGTTCCGGAGGAAGTTTATCTCCGGGTTTTAATTTACCTTCTTTTATTAAGTCCCGAATCTGTTCCACTATTTTCATATAAACTTTTTTAGTTTGAACTTTGTTAAACACTGAGAGACTCCTTTTTATAAATTATTTGTCCTATTAGTAATGTTGTCAGACAAGTTATTTAATATATATCATAAAACAATAATTATGTCAAATTTTTTTAATTTTTTTATTTTAAATTAAAAAATTGAATCTAATTCTAAGTTTAATACTTATGGAAGGCACTTAAACTCTGCATTCATCGGCGGTGTCGGAGAATTTATAATCGAGTAAATTGACGGAGAAATAGAAAGAGAATTTAATGAAGAAGTAGGTTTAAATCTCTTATTTGATTAAAAACTTAGAAATATTAACAAAAACTTCGGGTCGGATAAATCCGACACCTCTTCTAAAAATAAAACTGCAAATTTTATTGGACAGGCGTATTGAATAAATATGTAGAGACACGGTATTGCCATATCTACTTTTTCACCACAGCAACGCTATGGTGCTACTATTTATTCAATAGTTATTTTACTTCTAAATTGCAACTCTTAACTCAAAACCTAAATCTAAGAACTAATTTTTCTTATCTAAAAACGAAAAACGATTAATTAAAAACTTTATGCTTTATATTTATCGTAGCAAACGATTTCCGATAAAGGTTTTCTTCCGGTTTTAGGCCCTAATTTTTCAGGATAGCCTAAAGTTAATAAGTTAACTACGCGCACACTTTCCGGAACTCCTAAAATTTCTTTAACTTGATCCTGGTAGAAGGCACCTATCCAACAGGTTCCTAATCCCAGGGAGGCTGCTTCTAAACTCATATGATCAAGGGCGATAGCTAAATCTATAGAATAAGCGTGTTCTTCATTGGACATTACATAGTCGGGATTAGTTCCACACCCCGCTATAACTACCGGAGCCTCTCCCACAAATTTCTGATTTTTACAAGCCGGAACTAATTTCTTTCTTAAACCCTTATCTTTAACCACAATAAATTTCCAGGATTGAGTATTTTTAGCCGAGGGAGCTAATCTGCCGGCTTCTAAAATTTGCTGAAGTATCTCTTCCGGAATTTCTTTGTCCTGATAACTTCGAACACTCTGTCTTTTTTTGATTGCCTCTAATATCATTCCGTTTTCTCCTCTTAATTTTTTAATCTACTTCTTTCAAATCTTTATCTTCCAATGAATCTTCCAGATTATCCAATTCTTTTAATTCATCCTGTGCTTCGGAAATTTCTAAAGTTTCTTTATCTTTTTTCATCTTAGTTTTTCTCCTTTCCCTTTTTTCTTATCTTTCTATGGACATTGCTAAAATAATAATTTATTTCCCTAATTTCTCTCTCCTTACTTTTGTTCGCACGAGAGAAGAGAAAAAATTTTCCTATTATTATAATATTTTATATTACTTTTTATATTATAATACAAATTCTTGATTATGACACTTTTTTAATGCTTTTTGATAAAAAATAATCAAAAAACCTGCCAGAAAACTGCCTGCTTATACATGTTAGTGTAAACTTTGCTGGGGTAGTTCTTTTTCTTAACTCGATACTCGATACTGTATACTTGATACTGTATTAAAATATTTGTAAAATTATTTTGGAGTGATATAATGAATTTGCAAAGATGTAATTTTTTTTAAATTACTTTTTGGGTCTTTTGGGAGATATATTATGAGAATAACCACAAGACAGAAAGAATTTTTAGAAGTCTTAATCGACTTATACAAGCAAAAGGCTTCCCCTATCCATTATTCAGAAGTTGCCCAAAAATTAGGAGTAAGCAAATGGACTGCCTATGATATGTTGCAATTACTCCGCAGAGAAGGCCTCCTGGAAGTAGAATACCTAATCCCGGAATCAAATAACCACAGATGGGAGAAGTTAGGCCGTTCTACTATCACCTTCTTTCCTACTAAAAAGGGATATACCATCTCCAATCTTTCACAAAGAAAACTTCCCACAAAAATATCCGAGCTTAGTAAACTAAAAAAAGAAATTATTCAAAAATTTGAGGAAATTAAGGGAAAGTTTAACTTAAAAGACCTGTTTAAAGAAGCTTTGCAAAGCAAATCTCCCCTTATTTTTTGTGCTTGTGTATTGCTCATTTTAATCCTTCTCATTAAAAAAATTACCGAGGGAATAGCTGAGATACAATTATTAAGTCAAGTAATTCCTGCCGATGCAACAAATACCTATATTGAATTAGCTTTAACCGTCTTTATAGGAATGTGTTTTGGGATTTTAACCAAATATATAAATAAAATTCCAAAATATATTACCGGTCCAAATAACAGTCTGGATGAATATGCAGGTTACATTCAAACCTATAATCAATATGTTTCTCAAATGGATAAAAAAGAGCAAAAATCATTATTAGATTTTTTAAAAGAAACTTTGGATGAAATAAATAAAAAAAATCAAAAATAAATTTTTCAAAAATCTTTTAGAATTTTTAGCATAGGAGGAAAATATCATGGGTTACATGGAAAAATTTAAAAATTACACTACAAAACAAACCATAAATCTTATTATGAAAGCTATGGTTAACAGTTCCGATGAAAATCTTATCCGATTAACTTACGCTGCAGAAAAAATTGCCCCAAACCTCAAGTCCGAGATAGGCAGGGTAAGAAAATTATTCAAAGACAGAGCCCCGGCTTATGTCCTTGCCAAAAAAGCATTAAAGGAAATTCATCCTAATGTTCGGGATAAAATGGTACTAAATTTTATGATTAAATATATTCTGATGGGTGCAAAAACCAGAGAGAATTTTCAAAAAAATGAAGGCATCCCTAGTCCTTCGACTATAGTAATCAGCCCTACCATGAGATGTAATCTTAGATGTATCGGCTGTTATGCCGGAGATTATTCTAAAAAAGATGACTTGCCGATAGAGTATGTAGATAAAGTTATAACTGAAGCCAAAGAAATGGGAACACATTTTTATGTTATCTCTGGTGGTGAAGCATTCGTAAGAGATGATATGTTAAATATATATAAAAAACATAATGATGTCGCTTTTATGATCTATACCAATGGAACCTTTATAGATAGAGATATGGCTTTTAAACTCCAAGAGTTGGGTAATGTCGCCCCGGCTATAAGTGTAGAAGGATTTGAAAAAGAGACTGATGCCCGCCGAGGTAAAGGAGTATGGAAAAAGGTAATGCAAGCCATGGATAACTGTCGGGAAGCAAGGATAGTTTACGGTTTTTCTGCTACTCCTACTAAATACAATACCGAAGCAATCTATAGCGATAAACTTATGAAAATATTAGTAGAAGAGAAAGGCTGCATTTTTGGCTGGTACTTCACTTATATACCTATCGGTAGAAATCCCGATGTAAGTCTTATGCAAACTCCGGAACAAAGACTCTATAGTTGGAGAAGAGTTAATTATCTTAGAAATACCTATCCGGTTTTTATCGGAGACTTCTGGAATGATGGAATGCACGTAAATGGATGTATTGCCGGAGGGCGTCAATATCTTCATGTAAATGTAAAGGGTGATTACGAACCCTGCGTCTTTACTCATTGTGCGACTCATAATGTAAGAAATGCCACATTAAGAGAGGTTTTAGGTTCTCCTTTATTTAAAAAAATAAGGGAAGAGCAGAAAAAACCAACCTTTGACAACCGAATGAGACCCTGCATGATTATTGACCATCCTGAAGTCTTAAGAAAAGTTGTTAAAGAAACTGGCGCTAAACCTACTCACGGTAATGCTCAAACAGTATTAACTAAGTGTGCAGCACATTTAGATCAGTACTCTAAAGAATATGGAGAACTTTCCGAACCTTTCTGGGAAAAAGTATATGTGAAAAAAGAGGGGATGCCTGAAACAATTCCTGAAAAACTTGAAGATATAGATAAGTTAATAGAGGAAATTAAAAAGTAAAAGATTATATCTTTTTTTCTCTTTGAGATATAATCATGCCAAAGATTATCAACAGTCCTCCTACCCAGGCGATAAGCCCTACTTTCTCGCCCAAGAGAAGGTAGGCAAAAACTGCTGCAAATATCGGCTCCCCGGAAAATATAATAGCAGTTTTGGTGGCTGTGGAATATCTTTGAAATTTATTCTGCATATAAAAAGCCAGAGCAGTCGCAAATATTCCGGTTATCACAATCGACCACCATATATCAGCTGAATAGGAAAGATGGATAGCCGGTCTTTCAAAAATTAAAGCCATTAATAAAGATAATATAAAAACTACTGTTATCTGAGTAATAGCTAGAAGAACATAATCTAATTTTTTACTAAATAATCCTACTGATATAATGTGCATGGCAAAACAAAAAGCACACAAAATAACCAAAAAATCTCCCAAGTTAAAACTTAAACTACTGCTATAATTTAGAAACCATAATCCAGCGAATGCTAAAACTACTCCTATAACTGAATTTCGATTGATTTTCTCTTTGATGAAAAAATGGGAAATAATTGGAACCAAAACTACAGACAAACCGGTAATAAAACCAGCTTTGGTAGCTGTGGTGTACTTTATCCCCACAGTCTGAAGGGTATAACCCAAAAAGAGAAAAATTCCAATTAAAGAGCCCTTCTTTAAAATCATTGCATTGATTTCTTTCATCCTCTTCCAAAATATTAACACCAGAATCAGGGCAGCCAATAAAAACCGATAAGTTAGATAAGTATAAGGAGGAATCAACTCAATAACCCCTTTAATCAAGGCAAAGGTGGAGCCCCAAATAATTACTATTATTAATAAATAAATTTCTGCTTGAATACCTTTCATTATTGCTTACAATACATCCTTTAAAAATTATTTTTATTTATTTTGCATTTATTTTTTATACATCTTCCTGAAACCACCCATTTTCCAATCCCTCTTCTTTAAAGGCTGCTAAAGCTTTCCTATATTCTCCCTTATTTATCCTTCGAGATAAAGGAGGAAATTGGCCGGCCTGGTAAGCCGGAAAATATTGAGCCATCATACTTATATAAGTATGAGGAGAAATCTCCCGGGCGATAAAACGCATAATTTTTCTGGTCCCACTTAAGCCCTCAGGTAAAACTAAATGTCGAACAATTAATCCCGAACGAGCCATTCCGTTTTTGTCTACTGTCAGATCACCCACCTGTCGATGCATCTCCTTCAACGCCTTCTTCATTATTTCAAAATAATCAGGGGCGGATGAATATTTTCTGGCTACCTCATTATCGGCATACCTGGCATCGGGTAAATATATATCCACAATACCGTCAAGAAGTTTTAAAGTTTCGACCGATTCATATCCACTGGTATTATATACGATAGGGATATTTAAACCCATTTTAGCAGCTGTCTTAATGCTTTTTACTATTTGCGGTACAAAATGAGTTGGCGTCACTAAATTAACATTATGACATTTCCTTTTCTGTAAAGCAAGCATAATGTTAGCTAATTCTGATAAACTAACTTTATTGCCATTTCCTAATTGGCTTATAGGATAATTCTGACAATAAACACACTTTAAATTACAGTTGGTAAAAAATATGGTGCCCGAACCGAAGTTACCCACCAGGGGAGGTTCTTCCCCGAAATGAGCATTGTAACTGGAGACTGCCACTTCTTCGCTCGAACGGCAGAAACCTTTTTCTCCTTCTAAGCGGTTCACCCCACATTTGCGAGGACATACTTCACAGAAAGAGAGTAATTTAAAAGCCTTCTCAATCCGTCTATCAAATTCTTTTTCTTTTATATTTAAATATCTCGGATATTTTAGTTTTCTTATCAATTTGTATTTTTTTCACCTAAAGATAGTTTAACACCTCTTCTAAGGAATCTAACCGTAAATAATTTTTTGATAGAGGCTCTTCTTCCTCAAATTTCCAGCTTAAGTAAGGAATTAGGATACAATTTACACCTAATTTCAAACCGGGATTTAAATCTGAACGAACACTATTACCTACTATCCAGGCATCTTTTTTGTCCAAATTATGTTTCTTTAAAATATTCTGGTATTCCTCGACATTTTTATGTTTTAAGACATAAATTTCTGAAAAATATTTTTTTAAACCGCTTAATCGTACTTTTTCTTCTTGCACTTGGGGGTCTCCAAGAGTAGCTAAAATCAAAAAATACTTTTTACTTAAAGTATCCAATATCTGATAAACTCCATCGACTAATTCAGGAATTTGTCTAAAAACCTGCCATCCTATGTCTTCAATCTTCTTTTTTAAAACCGGGTTAATTTTTTCGCTATTTATTTTACAAAAATACTCATAAGTTTTCCCCAAACTGAGAGGATATCTTTCTTTCACAAAACCATATTCTTTTATATAGCTAATATCAACTTCATCAAGCTTAATTAAAGACTCTTCACTGTCAAAACCTAATTCTTGCATAAGCGATGAAAATTCATCACGAGCACGATTATATAACTTGGAAGTCTTAATCAAGGTATCATCTAAGTCAAAGATAATGGTCTTAATTTTTATTCTCTCCTTTTGCATAAATTCTTTTTAATTATAGCTATAACGATACGCTTTAGCAAACCCTAAACTCGTATATTGTATTTCGTATATCGTATATCGTATATCGCAAAAGAGAATGGAATCCAGGAGTTAGAATAAATTCGTTTCTCATAAAGAGAAAGAAAGGTGCCAGGAAAAAAGAATTTAATGAAAATCTTTTATAAAATTATAAAAAATGTGTTATAATATTTTTTGTTAAGCGAAATAAAATACCGATTAATCAATTACTACAAACTAAAAACATACTATTGAAATATTTAGAGAAGTAAAAGTAAAAAAATTTGTTTAAGAATATCTATAGATTGGAAAGAAGGGGAAAATGAAAAGAAATAATAAAGATATTAAAAAAGGGAAAAAATCTATGATAAGAGAACTGCTGGAAACAGTAATCAGTGCCGGGATAATTGCTTTTATAATTATTACTTTTATCGGTCAGGTCACTGTGGTAAGGGGCGCTTCTATGGAACCCACTCTTCATAATAATGAAAGACTAATTGCCAATAAGATTAGTTATCGTTTCGAAACACCTGAAAGAGGTGAAATAATAATATTTAGGCCCCCTTTAGAAATAAAACGAAATTACATTAAAAGAATAGTTGGGATTCCGGGAGATAAAATTGAAATTGCCAATGGAGAAATTTATCTTAATGATAAAAAATTAGAAGAGTCATACGTAAAAAATAGATCCTATGAGAATATGCCTACTACAATCGTACCTGATAATTCTTTTTTTGTCTTAGGAGACAATAGGCCCAATAGTAGTGACAGCAGATATTGGGGTTTTGTTCCTCGTAAGAATGTAGTGGGTAAAGCGTGGGTAATTTTCTGGCCCTTGAATGAAATTAGAATGCCGTGAAAATATTTACCAATTCACCAATTCACCAATTTGCCAATTAAATTAGTCGTTAGTCAATGGGCACGCCCTATCTTTTATAGCTGATTAGGTTTTATGATGAGAGATAGGGGTCGGATAAAATCCTACTCGGTATTCTGATATTTTTTATAGGCTCGATGAATCGAGTCCCTACCTCCGAAGCCATAAACTTGAAACTCGCAACTTGCAACCCGTAACTTGTTACTCGTCACACGTACTCATCAATGTATTTTTCTGTACGCTCAACGCTCTACGCTAATCTTATTTATTAATTGGAATCAGGCAGAGAAATTTTAGAGTATCAGAACCGGTATTTTTAAACTGATGTTTCTCTTCAGGAGCCACATAGACCACTGTCCCACTTTTAATCTGGGTCTCCTTCTCACCATCAGTGGCTACTCCTTCACCTTCTAAGATAAATACTTCATGTTCCCAATTATGAGTATGTAAAGGACTGTACCCTCCCGGACCAACCTCAAACAACCTCATAGCAAAGTTCGGGGCTTTATCTTTATCAGAAATAAGCCACCTTACTTTGACATCTTTAGCTTCCTCAAAATCTACAGCTTCAGCTTTAACTTCTTTATAATCTACTATTTTCATTTTTTTCTCCTTTTTGTATTTTTTATTTTTGTTAAATATTTTAACGAATAAATATAAATATATCTAGTTTTCAAATTAGACAGGCGAGCCTGTCCTCGTGAAAATGGGGAACGCCTGTCCTACGAAATTAGAATTATGCTTCCTCTTAAATCTTTTCGCTTAAGGAATTTCTAACAATTGGATAAAAATCTTCTTCTCTTTCAATAATTGGAATATTTTGTTTTCGGGCTTCCTCTTTTTGAATATCAGTTGCGTAGCTCCAGCCAGCTAAAAGAACTTTTACTCCTAAAGTTCTGGTCTGAATCAAATGGCTTACCTGATCATCTACAAAATATATTTCCTCAAACTTAATATTATATGATTTTACAATATGCTTCATCTGCTCAGACTTATCTTCTCCAAATCTCCTATCTAAAATATCTTCTGATTCAATAGTAAAACCAAAATATTCAGGGGTAAAAGACTTGGCAATTGCTTTTCTTCTGTTAGAGGTAGCAATCACAATTTTAGTTCCTTCTTCTAATAATTTCTTTATCCCCCCTGTTACTTTGAGATAGGGTGGCTCCAAATTAAACCAGGCTCTGTAATTTATATTTTGCAGTCTTTCTCGTTCTTTATAAAATTCTTTTTCATAGGCCTCAAAATCAAACTTTACTGTCTTTCTATAATTGTCAAATTCTTCTTGATCATTAACAAATTTATTTTCTTCTATTAATTTCTGGATCAAACCATAATCGGTTGCTCCACGAATATAAGGCCTTAGAGTTCGGTAATATTTTATCTCTTTTTGGTACTGCTTTTTAGTCTCTTCCCAATTTTCGAAAGTAAAAATTTCTCCTCCAAAATATTTCTTTTTCCCCGAGCCATAAAGTCTTAAATAGGCATTATGACCCACAAAAAGCGAGTCTAAAACACTATCGACAATTACTCCATCAAAATCTAAAGCTAATATCTTCAATTATATACTCCTTTAGTCTATTTAATTTTATCAAAGATAGTCCTCTCGTATAGGATAAAAAACATCCATTATCTTAGTATTTGGCTCCAAAGGAATAACTTCATGTTCCACATTAGGAGGAATTACTGCTCCTTCATTCGCTTTTAGAATCTTAGTTTCCCCTCCTGCAATCATTTTTATAGAGCCCGCTATCACTACTGCTGTTTGTTCATGGGGATGATTATGTTTAGGCATAATATGGGTATTAGGCCCAAATTCAAAAAAGGTTACCATTGTATTTTTATTTGTCACAACCCTTAAGGTAGAATCTTCTAAAACCTTTTTTGCTTTTAATTCGTTGACTTTAAAAAAATTTACTTTTTTCATTTTTTATTTCCTCCATTTTTTTTAATACTTTTCTCAATGCTTCCCGGTGAGATTGAAAAGCTAAAGGAGGCATTTGATTTTCTAAAAAAAATTCTGCCTCTTCCGCATCATCACCGGCGCAAAGTTCACCTCCCACTATTTCTGCTTCATAGATTATACTAACTAAATAACCATGAATTTCGCTATTATTGGAATAAACTCCTATCAGTTTCTTCGATTTTCCTTTTAGCCCAGTCTCTTCAGCCAATTCCCTCAAGGCTGCTTCTATAGGACTTTCATCTAATTCCATAAACCCGCTCGGTAGTGCCCATTCACCTTTGCAAGGTTCTATTTTCCTTTTTATTAACAGTATTTTGCTTTCATCATTTCTGGCTATCACTGCTACTACCGGAGTAGGATTTTCGTAATATATCTTCCCACACCTCGAACAATATAATCTTTCTCTTCCCTCCAACATCTTTCTAACTAATTTATAACCACAATAAGGACAAAATTCTATGAATAAATTACTTTTCATCTATTGCTAACTCCTTTTAGAGTAGACACAAAATCTGCCCCTACTTTTTTCAATAAACCTTCCTGGGCAAAACTGAAATAATTATCCTCTCCCAATATTATATGATCCAGTACTTTTACTCCGACTAGTTCACAGGCACCCGCCAGGCGCTCGGTAATATCCAAGTCATTTTTACTGGGATTTGATTCTCCGCTGGGATGATTATGTAAAAATATAACCGAGGCAGCAGATTCTTTGACTACCTCCTTTAATACCTCGCGGGGATGAACTATGCTTTCCGTTAGACTACCCTCCGAAATATCAATATCCTTGATAATTTTATTTTTTACATCTAATAATATAGCTTTAAATTTTTCCTTTTTTAAATCTCTCATGCACGGTCCGTAATAATTTACTAAATCAGCAGCATTGTGGATTTTCTTTTTAGGTAAATGGGTTTCTCTTAAAAGCCTTTTTCCTATCTCCAGAGCTGCCTTTATTTGAGCAAATTTAGCCAGGCCTATCCCTTTAAAAGATTTCACCTCAGTAAAACTCAAAGAATCTAACTTCCTTAAAGTTTTAGTTTCTGATAATAAATCTTTAGCCAATTCCACCGAAGTCTTTCCCTGATAACCACTAACCAATATTATTCCTAATAATTCCGCGTCTGTCAAGTAATCTACACCATGCTTAACCAACCTCTCTCTCGGTCTTTCCTCATCCGGCCAATCTTTCATAGTATAATTCTTCTTCTCCATCTCTTACTCCTTTTCCATAAAAGGTAAACTTTAGTGCCAGGCACTAAAGTTTACCTTTTATGCGATTTAAACGATATTGCAATTTTTCTTTCAGAAAAATATTTTCTTCAATATTCAAGGCTTCTTCTACTATCGTCTCTGCTTTTTGATAATCCTTTAAATGATGTTCGTAATATTTGGCTAATTCTTCGTAGGGATAATAAATAAATTCAGGGTTTCTTTCTATTATCTCTTTCCATGTTTCTTCTGCTTTTTCCCATTTTCCCTGTCTCTTATAAGCAAAAGAACTCAATCTTAATATCTCTAAGGCCTCTTCCTCTGCTAAATTATGTTTTAGAGCTTCAGTATAATAATGGGTGCTCTGCTCATATCTCTTCTCATCATCAAACATCTTGCCTATACTGAAAATATCCATTCCGTATTCGGTATTATTTAGAGGATCTTCCACCAGAAAACACATCCTGCTGACCAGGGCTACCAGAGAAAGGATGTCCTGTAAATTATGTTCAAATACCTGTTTTAATGCTCGGGCATCTTTGGTTTTAAGATATCTGAAATAAATCTCGGGGACAAGATAGCCTGGAACATCATTTTCTCTGATTATCCCCAGTATATCTCTTTCTACTGTAGATAGTGAACAATTCTCTAATCTCCTCTTCCACAAACGGCGGGCAGGATAAAGTAAATCAAAATGACCGGGATTTTTTAAATTTAATTTCATCCCGGACATAATAAAGCGGCTCTGAATTAAGGGAACATCGAAAGTCTTGCCATTATAAGAAACTATCGCCTCATATTTGGAAAGTAGTTCATTTACTGCTGATAACAAAGCCCGCTCTTCATTAAAATCCCGCATAAAATACTGCCGGACACAAAATTGGTCTCCTTCGAAATATCCTACTCCCACCAGAAAAATATAAGTCCCTGCTCCTCCGGCCAACCCGGTAGTTTCGGTATCTAAAAAGACGGTCTTATTAATGTCTATCTCCTTTAATCTATCATCTCTGGCTAAACTGGAAATAGTTTTGGCGGAAGATTGTAAAATTTGAAAAAGTTCAACCTCCCCGCACTTATAATCCTGAGGGAAATAATTTTCCCGAACAAAACTGTCCCCAAAAGGAGTGGAGATAAATTTTCCCGATACTACTTCTTCTATCTTTACTTCTGTTTCTATAATCTTTAAACTTTTCTCTTTTTGTGACTGCCTGATTTTATCTATATTCTTCTTTAATTGGGCAATCTTTTCCAGTCGCCTTTTTACATCATCCATAATCAGCTTAAGGCCTTCCTTAAAATTAGAAGAGCGCTCTCTTTCCCCTTTATCCCCACTTCGTCAATAGGCCCCACACAGGAGGGACAGCCCTTTTCACATCCGCAGCCAAGAATTAATTCCTGGGCTGCCTGCAGTAAAGGCCGACGTAGTTCAAACATCTTCTCGCTAAATCCTACTCCCCCGGGATAATTATCATAAATATAAATGGTCGGCTTTCCGGTAAAAGGAGAACGCACTTCCGAAACTGCCCTGATATCCTGGGGGTCACACATAACATATAAAGGAACAACATTGATAAGTACATTGGCTAAAGCCAGAAGCCCGCTGCTTAAATTAAAAGAAGTATTTTCACTTTCCTGGAGCTCTAACAATGCACTAATATCATTGATCAAAGCAAGCCAATAAGCTGTAGTGTGCATCTCTTCCGGAGGTAAAGATATTTCCCCAAAACCGATATTTTCGTGAGTATAAAATTTTATCTTTTTATAACAGGTGGAAACGGTAGTAATGGCCACTTCCCCGTAAGCATGCTGCATATTTAATTCTTCAGCTTTATCAAATACATCTAAAACTTTAATATTAGTCTCGTCCTGGGCATCGGTATAATAATTAACTTTAACTCTCTCTGCATAGGCCTTCTGATTCTGATAATCCAGCCTGTGAATAGCATATTGTTCACCTTCATGAAGATAAATAGCCCCTTCATAAATAAGGGTGGGTACACTGGCCTTATCCACTTCTCCGATAACCTGCTCTTGCTGGTCAGTAGTATCGATAATTACAAAATTATCTACCGAAGCACTACGTAGGCTTATCTCTTCAGTGGGATAAATCTCGCTCATCCAATACCATTTCTTCTCCACACAATGAAGTACGCCTTCTTTCTCTAAATATTCCAGAACATCCCGAAGTTTTTTAGTTCCGAAATCTTCTCCTTCTTCAAAGGGTAATTCAAAAGAAGCACACCTGACATGACTGACCAAAATACTTAAATTATCCGGGTCAATAACTGCACTCTCCGGTGATTCTCCAAAGAAATAATCAGGATGATTTATCACAAACTGGTCTAAAGGATTACTGGAAGCAACCAAGATAGCTATTGAACTATTAGATCGGCGCCCTGCTCTTCCGGCCTGCTGCCAGGTGCTAGATATCGTTCCGGGGTACCCGGCCATAAAACAGGCATCAAGCTGGCCGATATCTATGCCCAACTCCAGGGCATTGGTACTTACCACTCCTTTTATCTCCCCGCCTTTTAAACCCTTTTCTATTTCACGTCTTAGGTTAGGTAAATAACCTCCCCTATAACCTCTGACTATATCCTTGGACCTTCCCGTTTTGACTAAAAAATCTTTTAAATAACTGGTCAAAACTTCGGTGGTTAGACGACTCCGGGCAAAAACTATAGTCTGAATGTCATAATTTAAAAAATAGGCCACAAAACGGGCTACTTCTTTAATTAAACTCTTCCTGATTCCCAATTCTTTATTAATTACCGGAGGATTATAAAATAAAAAATGTTTCTCTCCTTGAGGGGAGCCATTATTATCGACTAAAACAAATTCTTCTCCAACAATCTTCTGAGAAAGCTCTCGAGGATTAGCAATAGTAGCCGAACAGCAGATAAACTGGGGATTCGACCCATAAAATCGGCAGATTCTCTTCAATCTCCTGATTACATTAGCCAGGTGGCTTCCGAATACTCCCCGATAAATATGAATCTCATCGATTATCACGTATTTCAAATTTACGAAAAAATCCATCCATTTGGTATGATGGGGCAATATCCCCAAATGAAGCATATCCGGATTGGTTACCACAATGTGCCCTTTCTTGCGGATAGCCTGCCGAGCGGAAGAAGGGGTATCTCCATCATAAGTATAAGTTTTAATCCCCTTATCCAGGGCTGATACTAATTTATATAATTCAGTTAATTGGTCTTGAGATAAAGCTTTGGTGGGAAACATATAAAGAGCCCGGCTATTTTCATCTTTTAAGATAGAATCCAATACCGGCAGATTGTAACAAAGAGTTTTTCCGGAAGCTGTAGGTGTAACTACTACTACATTCTTATGGTTTCTTATAAATTCCAAGGCGGAAGCCTGATGAGAATAAAGCTTACTGATGCCTTTCTCTTTTAAAACCCTTACCAGTTTATCCTCTATCCACTCCGGAAATTCCTCATAAATTCCAGATTTAGCCGAAATATGCCTCCAGTCAGTAAAGCGGGAACTGACTTTATTATACTTTTTTAGTTCATTTAAAATTTTCTCTACCGGCATTTACTTAAACCCTCAACTAAACTCTTTACTAAATTAATATTGTTTATATCATCTTTTTCCTCATTCTTGGGGGTTTCCAGAATAAAAGGCAGGTCTTTTAGATATTTATGATTCACTAATACTTTAAAACCTTCCAGCCCTATATATCCTTTACCAATATGCATATGCCTGTCTTTTCGTGAACTCAAAGGAAATTTTGAATCGTTAAGATGTATCACCTTTAACTTATCTAAACCAATATATTTTTCAAGCTCTTCTAAGGTCTGTTCTATCCCCTCCTGATGAGAAAGGTCATATCCCGCTGCAAAGGCATGACAGGTATCAAAACAAATCCCTATTCTCTTTCTATCTTTCGTCCCTTCTACCATCCTTTTTAACTGGTAAAAAGTATAACCCAAATGTGTACCCGAACCGGCAGTATCTTCTAACAATACCATCGTCTTTAAACTTAAATCCGCACTTTTTTCTAAAATAATATTAAGAGCTCTGATTATCCTTTCGATTCCGTATTCTTCTCCTGCTCCGGTATGGGATCCCGGATGGGTAATTAGGAAGGGTTCAGTCAGCAAAATGTCAGCTCTTTTCATCTCTTCAATAAATGCATTAATTGATTTAAAGTAAAGTTCATCTGAGGGAGAAGCCAAATTAATGAGATAAGAGGTATGAATAAAAACGGGGTTAATATTGGAATTTTTTAAATTCCCTCTAAAGCTTTCTACTTCGTCCCTTTTTAATATTTTCTCCCGCCAGGTGGACGCATTTTTAGAAAATATCTGCATAGTACTACATCCTAATTCCTCTGCTCTCTTCACAGAATTATCTATTCCTCCCGCGATAGAAACATGGCATCCAATCTTCAATCTCTGTTTCCTCTTTTCTTCTTCGGTTATCTAATTTTGATAATAAAAATTAGAGATTATTGAGAAATTTCATTGACTTCTCTACTTTTATAAGTATAACATATTACTATAATCTAATTAAACAATTATTACCCTCACCTTTAATCGCCTAAAATATTTTTTCCTTTAAGGAATAAGGGAAGGAAATGTATAAACAAATCCTTGAAGAATTAAAAGAACATATGCCTTTTACTGCTCTCGGGGCCGCTACCGGAATAATTATGATAATATTTTTGCAAAAATTACCACTCAAACTTTCCTATAATATTTTTTATACCCTTCACCCTCTCCATGTTTTTTTAAGTGCACTGGTTACTGCCTCTATGTATAACTTTTATAAATGTCGAACGGGTAAGAAAAAATCTAACATGGGAATTTTAATCCTCATCGGTTATGTAGGTTCTGTCGGAATAGCTACATTAAGCGACTCAATAATCCCCTATCTGGGTGAAATTTTGCTCAATATGCCTCATCGAGAAATTCATTTGGGTTTTATTGAAAAATGGTGGCTGGTTAATCCCCTAGCTCTTCTTGGTATTGGAATAGCTTATTTAAGACCTTCTACAAAGTTCCCTCATTTTGCTCATGTTCTCCTTAGTACCTGGGCTTCACTCTTCCATATTATCATGGCTTTGGGACAAACCTTGAATTGGTTTATCTATATTGCTATTTTTATTTTTTTATTTCTCTCTGTTTGGATACCCTGCTGTGTAAGTGATATCGTATTCCCTCTTTTATTTGTAAAAACACCAAAAAATTAAAAGTTATAACCTGGCTTTCACTTAAGACCAGGCTATAACTTTTTCTCTTTCTCCCTTTTCCAAAAAACCAATTATCATTGGTTTTACTCGAAAAAAATTATTTTTTATTCAGTAAATATATTTTATAATGTCCTGCTGACTGAAACATCAGCCAAATCTCGTTAAAAATATTATTAGTAAATTTTTTACCCTGATTTATATAATACTCCACTGCTTCCTTATCGGTTAATCCTATTCCCTCTTCCACAATTAAAAATAATTTACCGGTATGATTATATTTTTTTTCATTTTTATTTTTTATCCGCTCATTTAGAGAATCACAAAACATTTGGGTTGCTTCAGTTAAGTAATCTTTTTTATCTTTATTTTTACGGTTATTATCTTTATTTTTTGCCCTCTTCTTCATTAATTTAACTAATCCCCAGGCAGCTTTCGCCTCATCTTTATTATGATAAACCGGGGCAAGCTCGATATTTAAATTCTCTGTACAAATACAAGAGGGTTCTCCTTTAATAGGATCACCCGACCTAACAAAACGATAATCATTTTTATTCTTTTTATTATATTCTTTTAGAAAAATTTTACAGGTTTCTTTTTCTGAAAATTTGTATTCAATTTTTCTTTCAAACCTGTTTTCTTTAATTAATTTCTTGGGGAGCATCTCTATTATTTTTAACCTCCATAAAAAACAATATTATTTTTATTCACTCCATTTAATAATCTATCTTTTATTAATTAATATTTTGATATTTCCTCTAATCGTCTCCCCCTCTTTTTCTCGCATTATTTTTGTAATTATATCATATTAAGTCAACTTCAATAAATATAATTCTAGAATTTTCTTGGGTCTGTTTACCAAGAGATATCCAAGGCATTGGGCTCTTCAAAAACAGAGAAAAACAGAATTTTATTTATAAGAAAGTCGTTCATCGATAATGCCCAATAAATATGTGAAATTATCTTTCTTATAATATTCTCTGATATCATCAGCTAAAAGAGAACCTAAGGTTACATAGTAATCTCTTTTTTATCTTTATTCTTTTTAATTTCTGGATAATTTTTTGATAGGGCGATAAGTGTAGCCACAATATGTTTACAATAACCTCCCCAATCGTAAGGACAAGTGCAGGTAGCTGTAATAGTTTTTTTATCTGTACGGATTGTTACTGTATAATCCCTCGTTCCTTCTACCGTAGCGGTGATTTTGTTCCCGAATTGCTCTAAGTCGGTAACATTACCCATCTGGAAATATTCCAAGCCGCGTACAAAAGAAGTTTCGGTACATAATGCTTTTATATCTTCCATTGATAATATCATTCTTTTTAATCCTTTAGCTTCTTATAGGATTTTTATAATTTTTACAATATAACAACTTTTCTTTTGTGTCAAATCAAAAATATAGTATGTCTTTGTTATTTTTGCTACTTTGTGAGGCAATTTATTCACTTGACAAATTCTCCGTCACCAAAGTATAATATGTTAACAAAAATATTAATTAAGTGTGCTTAGCTCCATGAAATATAATGATATAAAAAAAATAAATAAATTATATTTTGCTTACCAGGATATAGCAAAAATACTATCTATATCCGAAGATTCTGCCCGGGTATTGTGTAGCCGATATGTAAAACAAAAATATCTTATCAGACTT
>ASPA01000003.1 GCA_000405605.1 Atribacteria bacterium SCGC AAA255-G05 | reverse complement strand
TATGTTGGGAGAAGGTAAATAAAAGTGGAGATATTTGCTTTGATAGGAGAGAGTGGAAGCGGTAAAAGCTATAAAGCCTTGTTGATTGCCCATAAATATAATATAGATTATATAATCGATGATGGTCTTTTAATAAGAAAAGATAAAATATTAGCCGGACATTCTGCAAAAAAAGATAAGAACAGAATTCAAGCAATTAGGACAGCTATTTTTGAAGAGCCTTCCCATGCTCATGAAGTAATAGGGGTAATGAATAAAGCTAAACCAGCGAAAATACTAGTTATTGGAACATCAGTCAGGATGATTGATAAAATTATTAAAACTTTAGAATTACCACCCCCTAAAAGAATTTTAAAGATTGAAGATGTTTCTAGTGATAAAGAAATCAAGGAAGCAAAATCCGTTAGATTAAAAGAAGGGAAGCATGTTATACCCTTACCCGGGATCGAAGTACAAAGAAAATTTCCGGTAAATATATTAGAATCATTAGAGATATTTTATAAGAGAAGATATAGCAAAAGGAAAATTGGTGAAAGAGCAATAGTGAGGCCGCCTTTTAGTTATTTTGGAAAATTATATGTTTCCGAAAATGCAATTTTAGATATAATTATTTATATACTTAAAGATTTCAAAGAAGTTGTAAAATTGGGTAAATCACAAATCAGTATTAAAGAAGAAGGCGTTTTGATAAATATTAGTTTAGTACTTAAATATGGGGAAAATATTCCCCAGGTTGGATTAAAAATTCAAAAAAGCCTTAAAAAAGAATTAGAATATATAACTGGCATAAATGTCATTTTAATAAATATTTTTGTTTATAATTTAAAATACTAAGTATAAAGTAGCATAACAAGTAGAATATAGCGTAAAGCGCAAAGCGCAAAACGCAAAACGAAAAACCAAAGCTTAAAACTTAAAATTAAAGAATATTATATATTGTTTAGTGGAAAGAGAGAAGGAGAGAGGAAGAGGTTATTTGGTTAACCAGATGCATGGATATGGAATTTTTTTTAATCAGCAAACTGGTAAACAGGATAACTATATGTTAAATACCCATATGCTGAACGCTATCTAAACAAATTTTGAATTTTGAATTATGGTTTTTAGTTTTTCGCTTTATGTTTTTCGTTGCGTTTGCTCATTACACATTACTTATCGCTGTGTTTTAAGCGCAATACTCAATACTCGATACGCGATACTATTAACAAAGAGGTGCAAGATGTTTGATAAAGAAGAAATGAAGAAAATTAAACAATTAAAGAATGAATGGGAAAATAATGTTGTACAAAAAACTCTTAAACGTTTTCCCGAAAGAAAAGATAAATTTGTTACCGGTTCAGGGAAAAAGGTTGAACGTCTTTATACTCCTGTAGATTTAGAAGAGTCTGACCATAATAAAGATTTGAATTTCCCCGGACAATACCCTTATACCCGTGGGGTGCAGCCTACTATGTATCGAGGTCGATTTTGGACTATGCGTCAATATGCCGGTTTTGGCACAGCAGAAGAATCTAATAAGCGTTATAAATACCTGTTAAATCAAGGACAAACCGGATTAAGTGTTGCTTTTGATCTACCCACTCAAATTGGCTATGATTCAGATCATACTATGTCATTAGGCGAAGTAGGAAAAGTGGGGGTAGCCATAGATTCTTTAAAAGATATGGAGATGTTGTTTGATGGGATTTCCCTTGATAAAGTAAGCACTTCAATGACTATAAATGCTCCTGCACCTGTACTTTTAGCCATGTACATTGCAGTAGCGGAAAAACAAGGAGTAGCTCCCGATAAACTAAAGGGGACTATTCAAAACGATGTACTAAAAGAATACATTGCCCGGGGAACTTATATCTTTCCTCCAGCCCCTTCAATGAGATTAATTACCAACATCTTTGAATTTTGTTTTAAAGAGATGCCTCTATGGAATACCATTAGTATAAGCGGCTATCATATCCGAGAAGCTGGAGCCACAGCAGTTCAAGAAGTGGCTTTTACTTTGGCAGATGGAATAGCTTATGTGGATGCCGCAATAAAAATCGGATTGAAAGTTGATGACTTTGCACCAAGATTATCTTTTTTCTTTAATGCTCATAATGATTTATTAGAGGAGGTAGCAAAATTTAGAGCAGCTCGAAGATTGTGGGCTAAAATCATGAAAGAAAGATTTGGAGCTAAGAATGAAAAATCTTTAATGCTTAGATTTCATACCCAGACAGCCGGATGTACTTTAACTGCTCAGCAAGCGGATAATAACATTGCTCGAGTTACTATCCAGGCCTTAGCGGCAGTATTGGGAGGAACCCAGTCTCTCCATACAAATTCAAGAGATGAAGCCCTGGCTCTACCTGCTGAAGATTCGGTAAGGATTGCCCTTAGAACCCAGCAATTATTGGCTTATGAAAGCGGAGTAACTGAAACAGTTGATCCGTTGGCCGGTTCCTACTATGTAGAAACCTTAACTAATGAAATTGAGAAGCAAGCTTTGGAATATATTGAAAAAATTGATAAAATAGGCGGCGTTACTCAGGCTATTGAAAAAGGATTTATTCAGCAGGAAATACAGAATAGTGCTTATCAATACCAGAAAGATATTGAAGAGAGCAAAAGGATAGTAGTAGGTGTTAATAAATTTAAGATAAAGGAAGGGTCACCTAAAGGTCTTTTGAAAGTTAATCCGGAAGTGGGCCGCCGACAAGTTGAGGAACTTAAAAAGTTGAAAGAGGAAAGAGACAACCATAAAGTAAAAGAAAATTTAAAATTATTAGAGAAGACTGCAAAAACAGATGCAAATTTAATGCCCTTGATTTTAGATTGTGTAAAATCTTATGCTACATTGGGCGAAATTTGTGATATTTTAAGAAGTATCTTTGGTGAATATAAAGAATCTGTAAAGCTTTAAAAAGTGGAGGAATGAAAAAAAATGGAAGGAAAAAAAATTAGAATATTAATAGCTAAGCCCGGACTTGATGGCCATGACCGAGGAGCAAAGGTTGTAGCAAGAGCTCTAAGGGATGCCGGGATGGAAGTAATTTATACCGGATTACGGCAGACTCCTGAACAGATTGTGGAAACTGCCATCCAGGAAGATGTAGATGTTATCGGGTTGAGTATTTTATCAGGAGCTCATACCCATCTTTTTCCCAAAGTAATGGAACTTCTAAAAGAAAATGATATTAAAGATATTATTGTTATGGGCGGGGGAGTAATCCCCGAAGAAGATATTCCTGAATTAAAAAAGGCAGGTATAGCAGAAATATTCACCCCGGGAACCGATACTCGTGACATAATTAAATTTATTAAGGAAAAAGTAAGATAATTAATAGCGTAGAGCGTGCAGCGGATAGTATATAGCGAAAAACGAAAAGCGCAAAACGTAAAACCATAGCTCAAAATTTAAAATTAAATACATAGTATCTATATATTAAGTTTCATCTATCTTATCTCGCATGCTATATTATGAAAATAAAAAACTAAAGAAATAAAAAACAGAACTTAAAATTTAATATTGAGAAAAAAGTTTTGAGTTTTGAATTATGGCTTTTCGCTTTTCGCTTTAAGTTTTTAGTTTTAAAAGTGTTATACTGTTCGCTATAATAATAAAAGGGTGTGTTTTATGGAGATTGTAGAAAAAATAATTAATGGTGACCGTAGAGCAGCTGCTAAGCTGATAACTTTAGTAGAAAATAACTTTAGCCAAGCTCAGGAGATTTTAAAAAAGCTCTATAATTATACCGGAAAGGCCCTGGTAATAGGCTTAACCGGCCCCCCCGGTTCAGGGAAAAGCACTGTCACTGATAAAATTACCAAAATTTTACGTGGACAGGGAAAAACCGTTGGTATCATTGCTATAGATCCTACCAGTCCATTTACCGGCGGGGCGTTGTTGGGGGATAGAATTCGCATGCAGGATTTAAGCCTGGACAAAGGTGTTTTTATAAGAAGCATGAGTACTCGAGGGCATCTCGGGGGACTTTCTCAAGCCACCCAGGCAACGGTAAAAATATTAGATGCACTAGGTAAAGATATAATATTTATTGAAACGGTAGGCGTAGGTCAGTCGGAGGTAGACATAGTTAAAGTAGCTGATACAGTTGTATTAATAAGCATGCCGGGAATGGGAGACGATGTCCAGATTATAAAAGCCGGAATAATGGAAATAGGAGATATTTTTGTAATTAACAAAGCCGACAAAGAAGGTTGTGAACGTTTAGCTACCGAGATAGGAATGATGTTAGATTTAAACCAAAACAAGAAATGGCATCCTCCGGTTTTAAAGACTATAGCAACCGACAACGTTGGTATTAAAAAACTTTTAGAAGAGATTGATCGACATATCAGTTATCTAAAAGAAAGTGGAGAGTTAGAACAAAGACGCCGGGAGAGTGCCAAGAAAGAGATATTTGACCTTATCCAGGAACAATGGAAAGAAACACTTTCAACTTTTATTGATAACGGATTTTTAAATAAGATAGTCACTAAAATAGTAAATCGGGAAGAAGATCCTTATACTGCAGTAGAGAAATTGTCAAATGTATTAGTGCATTCTTATACACAGGGAGGTGTAAAAAATGATTGAAAAGATAGATCATATTGGAATCGCGGTAAGAAATATTGAAAAAACTAGTAAACTTCTAAGTAATATACTGGGGTTGAAAGTTGTTGGCGAAGAGATTGTAGAAGAACAGAAAGTTAAAGTTGCTTTCCTACCTTTAGGCGATAGTGAATTAGAACTGTTAGAATCTACTTCACCGGAGGGTCCTATTGCCAGGTTTATTGAGAAGAAAGGCGAGGGGATTCAACATATTGCTTTTAGAGTTAATAATATTGAGGAAGTATTAGAAAAATTAAAAAAGGAAGGAGTTAGATTAATAGACGAAAAACCGAGGTATGGAGCAGGCGGAGCCAAGATAGCCTTTTTACATCCCAAGGATACTAACGGCATTCTTGTTGAATTATGCGAAAGAGATAAATAGAAAAAATAGAATTCAGAAACCAGAATCCAGAAGCCAGAAAACATATTTAAAATTCTTCTGACTCCTGACTCTTGGATCCCTGATTATTTATAAAAATACTGGAGAAAGGTGGTAAGATAAATTAATGAAATTATCAATTGATGAGTTAATGAAAAATTTAAGAGAAAGAGAAGAAAAAGTAAAAGCAGCTGGAGGAAAGAAAAGAATACAAGCTCAACATGAAAAAGGTAAACTTACTGCTCGGGAAAGGATTGACCTTCTTTTAGATAAAGATAGCTTTGTGGAACTTGATATGTTAGTTGAGCACAGATGCAGCAATTTTGGTATGGATAAAGTGGAGGCACCCGGAGAGGGAGTTGTAACCGGTTATGGAACTATTAATGAAAGACTGATTTATGTTTTTGCCCAGGATTTTACTGTTATTGGCGGTTCGCTGGGGGAAATGCATGCCAAGAAGATATGTAAGGTGTTTGATATGGCTATGAAAATGGGGGCACCATGTATCGGAATAAATGATTCTGGAGGAGCACGCATTCAAGAAGGAGTAGATTCCCTAAGCGGTTATGGACAACTATTTTATCGTAACACTATTGCTTCCGGAGTAATTCCTCAAATTTCTATAATTGTTGGTCCGGCCGCCGGAGGAGCAGTTTACTCTCCTGCCATAATGGATTTTGTATTTATGGTAAAAAATGTAGGCATAATGCATATTACCGGACCAGATGTAATTAAAGCAGTTACCGGAGAGGTGGTTACTTCAGAGAAATTAGGAGGAGCCATGACTCATAATAGGAAGAGTGGAGTGGCTCATTTTGCGGCTGAGAATGAAGAGGAAGTTTATCAGATGGTAAGAAAGATGATAGGTTACCTGCCCTCTAACAATATGGAAACTACTCCATCTATAGAATGTAAGGATGATCCAAACAGAATGGAAGAAGAGCTTTTAAATATTGTACCTACAGATCCAAATAAACCTTATGAGATGAAAGATGTAATAAAATATATTGTAGATGAAGGAGATTTTTTTGAATCTCATCCTTATTTTGCAACTAATATACTTACCGGGTTTGCCAGATTAAACGGCCAATCCATAGGTATAATCGCTAACCAGCCCAAAGTCTTGGCGGGCTGTTTAGATATTGACGCTTCTGATAAATCTGCTCGTTTTATCAGATTTTGCGATGCCTTTAATATTCCCATTTTAACTTTGGTAGATGTTCCGGGGTTTTTACCAGGGAGTGCTCAAGAATACGGAGGGATTATCCGACATGGAGCAAAATTGCTATACGCTTATTCTGAAGCAACTGTTCCCAAAATTACTTTGATTGTTCGTAAATCTTATGGGGGGGCTTATCTGGCAATGTGCAGTAGGGATCTAGGAGCGGATCAGGTAATTGCCTGGCCTACAGCGGAAATTGCTGTAATGGGTTCCCAGGGAGCAGCAAACATTATCTTTAGAAAAGAGATAGCTAAAGCAGATAATCCTGAAAAAGTTCGTCAAGAAAAGATTGATGAATTTCAACTAAAATTTTCTAATCCTTATGAAGCAGCCAAGCGAGGTTATGTTGATATGGTTATTGACCCGCGGGAAACCAGACCTCGTCTTATAACGACTTTTGAGATGCTGTCTACAAAGAGGGAAAGTAGACCGGCGAAGAAACACGGCAATTTCCCAGTATAAAAACAGTATATAGTCGTTAGTATATAGTTAAGAATTAATAAATAAAAAGTATAAGTCTTTAGATCTTTAACGATAATTATTTATTAAATATTAATAAATGGGCGAGAGGACTGTCCTATTAAATACTATTCACTAACGACTAACGACTATTAAAGAAGGAGGAACAAATAAACATGTTTGAAGGAATTGATGGAGCTATACAGGTAGCAATTATAGATATGATTTTAGTATTTGCAGTTCTAGGTGGATTAGCTTTAATTATAGTATCCTTAAAGAATGTTGTAGGTATTAAAAAAGAAAAAAAAATATCTAAAGAAGTTAGAATCACGCCACCGGCATCAAGCATTACTTCAATAAAAGAAAAAGAAGAAATTGATGGTAGTTTAGTTGCCGTAATTACTGCTGCTGTGGCTTCATATTTAGAAAAACCAAAAAGTAAATTTAAAGTACTGAGTATTAAAAAATATCAGGCATCTTCGATTACTCCCTGGTCTGCTATGGGGAGACAAGAACTAATGTTAGGAAAAAAACAATAAATATTAATATCGAAAAAAAGGAGAAAGATAGATAAAATGAGAAAATTTCAAATTAAAGTAGACGGTAAAGTATATGAAGTAGAAATAGAAGAAGTGGGAGGGAATGAATTATCAGCGGGAATTATTTCCGCTCCTGAATCGGTTGTAGGTAAAGTGGAAGAAGAGTCGGTAAGTCAGAAAGCAGCTGCCAAAACTTCACCTGCTCCAACTCCTGCTAAAGCGCCGGTTGCAGCAGTGGCCGGGGAAGAAGTAGCAGCACCTATGCCCGGTAAGATACTTCAGCTAAAAGTGAAAGAAGGAGATAGCGTAAACGAAGGAGATATTTTATTGATTTTAGAAGCAATGAAAATGGAAAATGAAATTGTAGCCAATGCCTCAGGAAACGTAAAAAGGATAAACGTAGCTGTAAATGACATGGTAGACACAGGTGATGTTTTATTAGTGATAGGTTAGTATAGAAAGGAGAATTTAATGAATATTTTAACGAAAATCCTTCCTTTGTTTAGTCTTTCGGGATTTGCCGGACTTACTTTGGGTAATATTATAATGCTTATTGTGGCGGTCGTATTAATGTATTTTGCCATAGTAAAGAAGTGCGAACCTTTACTCCTTTTGCCTATCAGTTTTGGAGCGATGCTGGTAAATCTTCCTCTGACCGGAATAATGGAAGAAGGAGGTCTTTTGTATTTTATTTCGTGGGGGATAAAACATGAAGTTTATCCCTGTTTAATCTTTATGGGGATTGGGGCAATGACTGATTTTGGCCCCCTATTAGCCAACCCGATAACCTTCCTTTTGGGTGCTGCTGCTCAAGTAGGTGTATTTGTAGCTTTAATCGGGTCGGTGCTATTAGGATTTACTATTCAGGAAGCAGGTTCTATAGGAATTATTGGAGGTGCTGACGGACCTACTGCAATCTATCTTACCGTTAAAATGGCTCCTCAATTATTAGGAGCTGTAGCGGTGGCGGCATATTCTTACATGTCATTGGTTCCTATAATTCAACCTCCTATAATGAAATTACTAACTACGGTTGAGGAAAGAAAAATAGTTATGAAACAGCTTAGGCCGGTATCCCGTTCAGAGAGGATACTCTTTCCTATTATTTCGACTGTCCTAATCGGTCTTCTATTACCAGCTTCGGTTCCCATTATCGGGATGCTAATGTTGGGGAATTTGTTTAGAGAGAGTCAAGTAGTGGATAGATTGTCTAATACGGCACAGAATGAACTAATCAATATCGTTACCATATTCTTGTCTGTTTCTGTTGGCGCAACTATGCAAGCTGAATATTTTTTAACTTTTAATACTATTAAAATAATTTTATTGGGTTTAGTTGCTTTTGCCTTTGGAACTGCCGGTGGAGTTTTATTTGCCAAACTATTAAATAAAATTACCGGAGGAAAGATTAATCCTTTAATCGGTGCTGCCGGAGTGTCTGCTGTACCTATGGCTGCTAGAGTAGCCCAGAAAGTAGGGCAGGAAGCAAATCCCAGTAACTTCTTATTGATGCATGCCATGGGACCCAATGTAGCCGGGGTAATTGGAACCGCAGTTGCTGCTGGAGTGATGTTGACTTTGTTGCAATAAAATTAGTATCGCGTATACATTTAGTTAGCTAGTTAGTTGGTTACCCGGTTAAGAAAATAGAATAAAGAAGCCAGGAGTCAGTAGCCAGAATCCAGAATATAATACTATTGACTATCTCGTAAATCGGTTAATTGGCAAATTGGTCAATCGGTGAATTAATCAATTGGTAAATTTTTAAATTTACCAATTGATTTTTTTACTTCTTATTATAAATATGCTAAAATATTTTCAGTTTATCAGACATTAAGCAAAGGAAAGGGAAATATCATTGTGCCTAAAAAATTTTATTTGATTTTAATTTTTTTTATTATTGCCGCTTTAGTAGCCGCCGGGATTATAACTTATAATCGTTCTAAATTGGAAAGCAATTTTAAGCAAGTAGAACTGGCAATGAGCCTGAATGAATTAAGAGAATTATCTTATCAGGAAGGTTATGATGAAATTGAACTACTGGCTAAAATAAAAAACTCCGGGACTAATTCCATAGCTGTTCATGAAGATACCCTGGAAAGCCTTGCTTTGTCCGGGAAGATACTCTATTTTTCTGATAAAGAACTTAATAAATTAAATTTCTTTTTAAAATCACTTGACCCCTTTAAAAAATTTCAACCTGCACCGGGGGAAGCTTATATTATATTCAACGATAAAAACGATTATCTTCATATAAAGGAAAATTTACAAAGACAATTAGGCGAAGATTTAGTAAGAGATCTTGGTTTCCTTCCTTATATAGGTTTAAAAGTGAAAGGGAGCGAAGAAAAACTTGCTGATTTAGGTTTAGGATTTTCAGAAGAAGATATTGAGTTAGTAAAAAATTTGGGCTTTCAGGTCATTTTACGTCTTAAAAATTTCGCTCGAATAAATAAGGAAGATATAGAGTTCAAGTTTAAAGAGAGTGATAAAGCCGGAAAGATTTCGGGAATAATTTTTGAAGGGGAAGCAGTTTTGGGTTATCCTTCAAAAGAAAACTTAATTCATACCGCAGAACTTCTAAAAACAAAAGAATATCCTTTCGGAATTATAGAATTTGCCGGTCAAAAAGGGATTGAAATAGTCGCTCATCAAGCAAATGAATTAGCAGTTAGAGTTCATAGTATTACCAAAGAAGAAATGGAAATTATTTCTAAACAGAAAGCTACGGAAAGATGGATTAGGGCAGCCAAAGAAAGAAAGGTGAGAATCTTTTATATCAAGCCTTTTATGAAGTCCAACTTTAATCTTATTGAGGAGAATCTAGCTTATATCAGAACTATTACAGAAGAGTTGAAAGCAAATGGTTTTAGCATGGGAAGAGCCAGCATTCTTTCTACTACATATCAAGAACCAAAAATATTTATTCTTTTATTAATCCTGGGAGTTATCTCCGGAGGATTAATCCTCTTAAAAAATACCTTCAACCTAAAAAAATATCAAGAATATTCTCTGTTATTATTAGGAATATTATTTTCTTTAGTCCTGCTTTTTATAAATCGAGAAATCTTTTTAATAAAGTTAATGGCTTTACTGGCAGCTCTAATATTTCCCACCTTGGCTATCATTAATAACGAAAAGTATTTTTTTGAAAATAATAATTCTAAATTTAAAAACGCCCAAGATATTCCTAAAAATAATCTCAGTTTTGTTCTGATGATAAAACAAGTTTTAATCGGATTTTTCAGGATAATCTTAATTACCTTATCCGGCGCTCTATTAATAGCAGCTTTATTAAGTAATAATAAATTTATGTTGGGGATAGAACAGTTTAGCGGAATAAAGATTTCTTATCTGGTCCCGCTTCTTTTGGTCCTGGCAATAATGTGGTTAAGGGTGAACAATGGCAAATTAATGATTTTGGAAAATATCAAGAAGCCCATCCTGATTGAACATGTAATTATAATGATGTTCTTTGCGGTATTTTTGATAATTTATGTCTCCCGTTCAGGGAATTTCTCTTTTATTCCCGTTTTGGGCATTGAGGAGAAGATAAGAATTTTCTTAGAAAAGACTTTAATTGCCCGGCCCAGAAATAAAGAATTTTTAGTCGGTTACCCCGCTCTATTATTGGCGATGAGTATGAATTACCTAAGAATAAAAGAATTTAAGATTCCCATAATTATTATCGGGACTATAGGCCCGGTTACTTTGATTAATACCTTCTGTCATATTCACACTCCCTTTTTATTTTCGATGCTACGTACTTTTAATGGGGTATGGTTAGGTTTAGCATTAGGATTAATAGCGGTTACTATATTTTATTATCTGGTTAAAATATTTAGGGAAAAAATTAATTATGAAAAAGCCTAAAGCCATAGCAAAAATAATGATTTCCGGTTATTATGGTTTTAATAATACCGGAGATGAAGCCATTCTTAAATCTATGGTTGGAGCCTTTAAAGAAAAGATACCTCAAATAAAGATAACAGTTCTTTCCCAAAATCCCTTGCAGACCTCTCAAACTTATCAGGTAAAGGCTATAAATCGACTGCATTTAATTGATATTATGCGCTGCTTACGAGATACTAATCTCTTTATTAGCGGGGGCGGAGGATTACTCCAGGATTCAACCGGAAAAGGCTGGAGCATATTATATTACCTGGGATTGATATTAGCAGCAAAAACAGTTAAAGTACCGGTTATGATTTATGCCCAGGGTATCGGTCCGGTAAATAAGCAGATTAATAAAAAGTTAATGAAGTGGATTTTAAATAAAGTTGATTTAATTACCGTAAGAGATAAGCCCTCTAAAGAATTATTAGAAAATTTAGGAGTGGTGAAACCATCAATATACGTGAATTCTGATCCCGTCTTTTTATTGAAGAAAAAAAACATTAATAATATTATAGATAGACACCCCCTTATTCAGCAATTGATTAATTCAGATAATCGTCCCCTAATTGGAGTTTCAGTCAGAGAATATAAAGGCAACGGATTAGATTCAAAAAGTATATTTGCCCAAGCAGCTGATTATTTAGTTGAAAATTACCAGGCAAAAATTATTTTTCTTCCCTTTAAATTTGATGAAGATGTGTATAGCAGTGAAGAAATATTATCTTTAATGAAGAATAAGGCTGAAGTATTAAAAATAAAACTTGAGCCTGAAGAATTACTCTCTGTTCTATCTCGATTATCTCTGCTGGTTGGGGTAAGGCTTCATTCAATCATATTTTCCAGCATAGCTAATATTCCTTTTGTTGCTTTTAACTACGACCCCAAAGTGAAATATTTTGTAGAAGATTTAGGATTATCTGAATTACTGTTAGAAATAGGTGAAGATATCTCTTTAAAAAATATTCAAGAAAAGGTAGAATATATCAGAGAAAATAATGATAAAATAAAAGATATTTTACTCGAAAAAGTGAATAATTTAGAAGAAAAGGCCCTTGCTAATAATGAATTGGTTTATAAGTTTTTAAATCCATAACCATTGAGGTTACTATTTAATATGATTAGAATGTTTCACGTATATAAAAATTATCCCAATAAAATTCAGGCCTTACGGGATATCAATATCCATATAAAAAAGGGTGAATTTATTTTTTTAGTAGGTGCTACCGGGGCAGGGAAGAGCACTTTTTTAAAATTGATTTACCGAGGGATTGTTCCTACCAAGGGACAGGTAATTGTCGATGGGATAAACATAGCTCGACTTAAACCTGGTTATATCCCTTATCTAAGACGGAATATAGGTATCGTCTTTCAAGATTTTAAATTACTGTATGATAGAACGGTATATGAAAACATTTCCTTTGGTTTAAAAGCGATTGGAGCAACTAATTTTGAGATAAGACAGCAAGTTAAGAAGGTCCTTAATTTAGTAGGGCTGGAAAATAAAAGGAAGATAAAACCACATTTATTATCTGGAGGAGAACAGCAAAAATTATGTATTGCCCGGGCTATCGCTAACGAACCATTAATATTACTTACCGATGAACCAACTGGAAATTTAGATCCTTACACTTCCTGGGAGATTATGAAACTTCTATTTCATATAAACATACGGGGAACTACTATTATAATGGCTTCCCATGATAAACTTATGATAGATAAAGCCAAGAAGCGAGTAGTGAGGTTGGAGCGAGGACGAATAATGGAAGATACAGAAAGAGGGACATATTAAGATGATTTTTGAGAATACGGGATTTTATTTTAGAGAGGCTTTGCTCAGTTTTAGAAGAAGTACTTTAATGAGTATGGCAGCAATACTAAGCACCACTACAATTTTACTTATTGTTGGTATCTTTCTATTAATATCTGTAAATTTAAATCTTTTTTTAGAAAATTTAGAATCCCAATTGGAGATTGTGGTTTATTTAGAAGATGATATTTCCCAAGCTGAGATAAACAATTTAAAAAGTAATATTACTTCAATAGATGAGACAAAAGAGGTAAAATTTGTATCTAAAGAAGAAGCCTATCAGAATTTACTAAAGAATTTAGGAGAGCAGAAAGATATACTCAGTGCCATTGAAAAAAACCCGCTTCCAGCTTCTTTTGAGATACAGGTAAAAGATCCTAAGATGATTGAGCAAATTGCCAATCAGATAACTAAGTTTAAAAAAGTGGAAGAAGTCGAGTATGGCCGGGAAACAGCAGAAAGATTGTTAAATTTTACTTACATATTTAGAATAGCAGGAATGTTGGTATTATTCCTCCTGGTTTTTGCTTCTATTTTAATTATATCTAATATAATAAAAATCACTGTATATGCCAGAAGAAACGAAATTGAAATAATGAGTTTGGTTGGAGCTACTGCCTGGTTTGTTAAGTGGCCCTTTATAATTGAGGGCTTTTTACAGGGCTTTATCTCAAGCGTTCTTTCCACAATAATTTTATATAATTTTTATTTTTTTGCGGTAAATAAAGTGCACCAAGCCATTCCTTTTTTGCCATTAGTGGTAGACAATGTAGATTTGTTACCTATGGGTATAGCAATTGTGTTGTTAGGTAGTTTTGTAGGAATTTTAGGGAGTATGTTTTCAGTAGGAAAATATTTAAATGTATGAAAAGAGATTGATTTTAAGAAATAAGAAAATATTTTCTATTTTAACATTGATTTTAACCTTTATCTTATTAGTTGTGTTTTTTAGCTATGGGGATAGTAGCGTAGATCTCAGTCAAAAGATAAAAGAGGAAAATCAGAGGTTAAAAAAGATAGAGCAGCAGATTAAAAGTATTAAAGATGAAATTAATAATTTGCAGAAGAAAGAAAGTGGTTATTTAGAAGCACTTCATAAAATAGAAAAGCTTTTACAGGATACAGAGAAAGAATTGCAAGCTATCGAAAAAGATTTAGAGTTTGCTCAAAAAGAGATAAAAATAGCAGAAGATGAAGTTATCATTGAAAAGGAAAAACTAAAGGAAAAAACCAAGCTTTTAGAAGGCAGATTAAGGCAGATATATAAACACCGCTTAACCGGCTACCTGGAAATTTTATTCAACAGTGAAAGCTTTTCTGATTTTCTTACCCGTTTCAGATATATAAAAAATATTTTATCCCTAGATGCTGAAGTGATTAATGATATTCGCCAGCAGATGGAAAAAATAGAAGACCATAAGATAAACCTGGAGAATAGGGAAGAAATATTAAATTTGTTAAAAAAAGAAGTAGAAAAAGAGAAAGAAAATATTGAATTTTCTATTAAAGGCAGAAAATCTATAATTGATAAGATAGACTCTCAAAAAGAAGTATATCTGAAATCATTAAAAGAGTTAGAGCAATCTTCTCAAGAAATAAAGAATATAATAGAAAGAATTTACAAGCAGCAGGAAGAGGATTCTAAGGAGGTTTCCCAAAAAGAAGTTCCAGCGATTACTCTAAAACCCAAAAAGGGAATTTTGGCTTTACCAATTCAGGGTAAATTAATTTCCGGATATGGAAGACAAAAAAATACCGAATTTAATACTGATACCTTTAATTCGGGAATAGATATTAGTGCTCCCCTTGGACAGGTAGTTCATTCAGCCGGTGCGGGAGAGGTAATTTATACTGGGACTATAAAAGGATATGGACAGATAATAATTATTGATCATGGAGGAAGGACTACTACTCTGTATGCCCACCTTTCTAAAATTTTAGTAGATATCGGGGACAGAGTAAAAAAAGAACAAACTATAGGCCAGGTGGGCGATAGTGGAGGTGTTTCTTCTCCCAGGCTGCATTTTGAGGTTAGGGTAGAAGGTAAACCTACTGACCCTATGAATTGGCTATAAATATTAATATTTTTAAGATTAGGCGGTAAAAAAATTGGTTAAGATAAAAAGAAATAAAATAATTACTTTAATTACGATTTTTGTATTGGTTTCTATAATAAGTGGATTTATATTTTATAATGTTAGGGCAAATGGTAAGACTGACGAAGAGGAACTATTTAACAATTTAGAGCCTTTCTTTGAAACTTTAAATTTGATAAGATTTGAATACGTAAAGAAAGATATAGATTTAGATAAAGTTATTCAGGGGGCAATAAGAGGTATGCTTAAAACCCTCGATGACCCCTATACTCGTTATATGGATCCCGAAGGCCTTAAAAGGGAACAGGAAGATATGTTTTTAGGTCGTTTTGGAGGATTAGGGATAATTATTTCTATAAAAGATGATCAATTAACTATAATTTCTCCTATTGAAGATACCCCGGCTTATGGAGCAGGAATAAAAGCAGGAGATAAGATAGCGGAGATTGATGGAAAATCAACAGAAGGAATGGCATTAGACGAAGCAGTAAATATTTTAAGGGGAGAGAAAGGAACTGAAGTTACCTTAGGAATTAAGAGAGGAAATATAGAGGAACTTTTAGAAATTACCATAATCCGAGATATAATCGAAGTTAAAGCGGTAAAAAAGGAGGTAATGGGCAGGAATAACAACATTGGTTACATCAGGATTACTACTTTTAATATAAATACCGAGCCTGAATTAAAAGAAGTATTAAATGAATTTAAAAAAGATAGTGATATTCAGGGGATTATTCTTGATTTACGCAATAATCCGGGAGGATTATTGGATAGTGCTATAGAGGTAGCCAGTAAATTTATAAAAGAAGGACCGGTTGTCCATATCAAAGATAGAGATGGGATAGTAGCTACTATAGAATCCAGAGGAAATAAATATCCTGAATGGCCTTTATTCGTGTTGGTTAATGAGGGTAGTGCGAGTGCTTCGGAGATTGTAGCTGGAGCGATTCAGGATACTGGTAGGGGTAAGTTGATGGGAGAAAAAACATTTGGCAAGGGAGTAGTTCAGCAAGTCTTTAATCTTTACAATGGTTCAGGGATTGCTATTACCACTTCTGAATATTTCACCCCTAACGAGCGTTCTATAAATCATATTGGGATTGAACCGGATATATTAGTAGAACCGGTGGAAGATAGTGAACAGGACATGCAATTAAATAAGGCCATACAGTTCTTGGAAGAGGAAATAAAACAGTCGTTAGTCATTAGTGAATAGTGAATAAGTTATAGGGGCAGACCTTGTGTCTGCCCTTTAGGTACTAAATCGAAAGGAAAATTATTTTGAAGAAGAGTCAGAAAGAAATTATAAATATTATTGCTTTAGTAATTATTTTGATCGTAGCTTTTAATATTTCTAATTTATTTAATAATTCTATTAAGGAAGAAAATAACCTTAGCAATACCCAGGATATTAATCCGGCCGTTACCAATGAAACAGAGTTAGAAGTAAAAGAATCTGAAGAAACCACTTATGACAGCGAACAATATGCAGATTTAATAGTTGATGATTTGGTCTCTTCAGAGGAAGAGACAAACTTTTCACCCAAAGTAGCTTTTATAATAGATGATTTGGGATATGAAACAGAAGTGGCAAAAAAAATGATAGAATTGGAATATCCTATAGCACTATCTATATTACCTTTTCTCCAGTATTCTGACTTTACTGCAGAAGAGGGCAAAAAAAATAATAAAGAAATTATGTTGCATCTACCGATGGAGCCTAATAATTCCGATGCCAACCCCGGACCCGGTGTTATTAAATCCTATATGTCGGAAGAAGAGATTAGGCAGGCTGTTAGGAAATGTATATTAGATTTTTCGTATGCAATTGGGGTAAATAATCATATGGGATCAAAGATTACCGAAGACAGAGAAATTATGAAGATAGTTTTTGAAGAGATTAAAGGATACAATTTATTTTTTATAGATAGTATGACCAGTAAGAATTCTATTGCCTACGAGGTTGCCCAGGAGATGGGGATTAAGGCTGCGGTAAGGTCGGTCTTTTTGGATAATAATAATGATATGGAATATATTAAAGGGCAGATGTTAGAAGTTCAAGAAATAGCTTTAGAAAAAGGAGAGGTAATTGCTATCGGCCATGATCGGATAAATACTTTTTATGTATTGAAGATAATGATTCCTGAATTAATTAGGGCGGGTATAGAAATAGTCCCGGTTTCAGAATTAGTTAAATAAACCCCTGTTTTTATAATTTAAAAAATTAATCTTATTACTCATTACTCATCACTTATTACTGTATTTTACTTGGTAATCGATACGCAATACTCGATAATATCTTATTCTGGCTCCTGACTCCTGAATTCTGTCTCTTCCCTCCTTCACTATATACGTGATACCCGATACTGTACTAAAAGATTGTGTTCTTAATGCTTTTATATTATAATAATCTTGTTTCTTAAAAAAATAGCATATAGCGTACAGAACTATTCATTAACGACTGGTTAAGGATGGAGGAAGAATGGAAAACAAAAAAATACGGGTTAGGTTTGCCCCCAGCCCTACAGGTATGTTGCACATCGGAGGAGCCCGAACAGCTTTATTTAATTGGCTCTATGCCAGACATTATAATGGGACCTTTGTTTTGCGCATTGAAGATACCGATCAAGTAAGGTCTACCGAAGAAGCAGTAAATGTAATATTGGAAGGCATGAAATGGCTTGGTTTAGATTGGGATGAAGGCCCCGGAAAAGGCGGGGAATATAGTCCTTATTATCAGATGCAGAGATTGCATCTTTATCAGAAATATGCTAAGCAATTACTGAAGGATAAAAAAGCTTACTATTGTTATTGTACCAGAGAAGAATTGGCTGAGAGCAGAGAAAAACAATCAAAAGAAAACAAATCTCTTAAGTATGATAGACATTGCTTGAGCCTTAGCGAAGAGGATAAAAAGAGATATGAAGCAGAAGGTAGAAAGCCGGTAATAAGACTTAAGATTCCTACCAAGGAAATTGCCTTTAATGATTTATTAAGAGGTGAAGTGACTTTTGACGGCGGGCTGTTAAGTGATTTTGTAATAATGAAATCAGACGGAATTCCCACTTATAATTATGCGGTAGTCATTGATGATGCCTTAATGAAGATTACCGATGTTATGAGAGGAGATGACCATATTTCTAATACTCCCAAACAGATAGTAATCTATGAAGCCCTGGGATTTGATGTGCCAAAATTTGCTCATATTCCGATGATCATGGGAGAAGATCATGCTAAATTAAGTAAGCGCCACGGAGCAGCATCTGTTATGGAATACCGAAAAATGGGGTATATACCAGAAGCACTAGTCAACTACATTGCTCATTTAGGGTGGTCTTCCGGTAGTAATAGAGAAATATTTTCTGTAGAAGAAATTGCTAAAGAATTTACTTTAGATAAAATTTCCAAACACGCCGCTGTTTTTAGTATGGAAAAACTAAATTGGTTTAATAGTGAATATTTAAAGAAGATGCCTATCGATTTCTTAACCAAAATGCTTCTTCCTTTTCTTAAAGAGGCTAATTATATTGAAAATGAAGAAAATCTTTCTCCGGCAAAAAATGAGTACATAAAAGAAGTACTGAAGTTGATGCAGGGAAGGATTAAAAATTTTTCTCAGTTTATTGACTACGCGGATTATTTTTTTGTGGATAAAATTAATATTGAACCACAGGCCTTTGGCAGCGTATTAAACAAAGAAGGCGTACCGGGTATTTTGCAGGCTTTAGAGGAAAAGCTTTCTGCTATTAAATGTTGGGACGAAGAAAGTAGTGAAAATGCCGTAAGAAAAGTTGCTTCTTCTTTACAAATAAAAGGTGGCCAAATAATCCATCCTACCCGGGTTGCGCTGAGCGGTAAAAAAGTAGGCCCTGGTTTGTTTGAATTAATGGTGGTGTTAGGTCAGGACAAGACTGTTAAACGCTTGAAAAAAGCCATAGAAAAAATAAAAGAAGCAAAAAATAGAAAATAGGCTTTTAAAAAAATAGAAAATGTTATAAAATATGTAATGAAATAGTATTGATATTGGGGGATCGTCCAGTGGTAGGACACCAGATTCTGGATCTGGGAACGGTGGTTCGAGCCCACCTCCCTCAGCCACTTTAGTGAATAGTCGTTAGTGAATGGTGAATAGTGAGGAAAAGAGGAAAGAAAAATAAAGAAGAAGCAAAAAAGATAGTTGTTAGATAGCGTGTAGCGTATAGGTGCGGGCTATAAGTGCTGGTTGGCAAATAGTAAGAGTGATAGTTGTAATGTGAGTCGTTGGTATTTAGTATTTAACGAAGAAAATGCAAAGAACAAGACAAAGAGAAAAGAACATGTATTAATTGACAAATCGTTGGATTGCATTATCATGTATTTTCTCTACTAACGACTATTCACTATTCACTAACGACTAGTTTAATTGGTTAATTAGTTTTGGCGCAATCGAATAGTGGTTAATTCGGCTGGCTCTCAATCAGCAAACGGGGGTTCAATTCCCCCTTGCGCTACCATTTTTTAAAATAATAATATAATTTCAAGACGAGCAGGGGCTACCTGCTCTTTTTATAATATAAAATATTATACTGACCGATAAAATTGATAAGATAAAAGAGGGGAAAAGTGAATAATAACGAAATTTTTTTTAGCAAGGAAGGCTTGAAAAATTTAAAAGAAGAGATAAAGCATTTAGAGAGAGAAAAAAGAAAAGAAATACAAGAAGATATTAGCCGGGCTTTAGAGTATGGAGATATATCTGAAAATGCAGAATATAATATTGCCCAGGAAGATCAACGTATGAACGAAATAAATATTGTTAGATTAAAGCAAAAGTTAAGTCGGGCAAAAGTAGTAGAAGAAGACTGCTGTTCGGAAGGGATTGGCATCGGCACAACTTTAAAGCTGAAAAATTTAGGTTCCGGGGAAGAAATAGAATACATCTTTGCCCCAGATGATCAAGTAAGTTTTGCACAAAATAAAATATCCCTAAATTCTCCCTTGGCGCAGGCCTTCTTAGGTCACCAGGAAGGAGAAGAGGTAGTGATTGAAGTTCCTATCGGAATATTAAGATATAAAATATTAAAAATATTATAATGAAAACCATAATATTAGAAATAAATCCCCAAAAAATAGATTTAGCTAAGATTAAAATAGCTGCCGAAGAAATAAAAAAAAGTAACCTGGTGGCTTTCCCAACTGAAACAGTTTATGGATTGGGGGCAGATGCCCTCAATGATAAAGCGGTTGCGAAAATATTTCAAGCCAAAGGAAGACCATTTAATGACCCGCTAATTGCTCATATTGCCGATATAAAAGAACTATATAGATTATCCAGGAAAGTTCCCTCGGTAGCTTTAAAATTAGCCAAAGCATTTTGGCCGGGTCCCCTTACTTTAGTCCTTAAAAAATCTGAATTAGTTTCAGGTATTGTTACTGCCGGTTTAGATACGATTGCGGTAAGGATGCCTGCTGATGATATTGCTTTAAGCTTAATTAGAGAGGCTAAAACTCCCATAGCAGCTCCCAGTGCCAACCTTTTTGGAAGGACCAGCCCCACTACTGCTCAACACGTAGCCGATGATTTGGGCGGGAAAATTAAGATGATTATTGATGGAGGCAAAACAAAAGTAGGAGTAGAATCTACTGTGTTGGATGTAACTGTTGAACCCGTTCAAGTATTGAGGGCAGGGGGGATATCAGTAGAAAAATTAAAAGAAGTGGTTGGTCAGGTAAAAATAAGTAAGGAGCTAGAAGAAGGTTTCCGTTCACCGGGAATGTTAAACAGTCATTATTCTCCCCGGGCAAAATTGATTTTAGTAGAAAAGAAGGGGGATGCTCAAGTAGAAGAAGTTCGCAGGCTGGCTTCTAAATATATAGCGCAGGAGCTTAAAGTGGGGATAATGGCTAAAGAAGAGAATCAGAATAAATATAATGGATTTGAATTTAAAGTTATAGGTAAAGGCAGTGAGTTAGACGTTTGTGCAACAAATCTCTTCTCAACCTTAAGGAGTTTTGATAAAGAAGGATTTGAGATTATTATTGCTGAAGGTTTAGAAGAACATGATTTGGGCTTGGCAATAATGGAGCGATTAAGAAAAGCTGCCGCCCCTAAATAAATATTAAAAAATTGTTATTAAAAAATTTGACAGAACTAGAAGAGTATGCTAATATTTTAAAAAATGTTAAGGAGTAGACAAGGTGACTATAAATAGAGAGTTTATTAAATCAATAAATTCCTTTAATTTTTATTTCTACTATTATACCACCGATGTTTATGCCTTAACATCTTAGAAGTTTAAAATAAGAGGTCATAGGCATAAACATCGGTTTTATGCCTATGACCTCTTTGTATATTTATATATAAGGGCCATAGGTTTTTTAAATTCCTATGGCCTTTATTATTTTCCTTTCTCTTTCCACTAGTAGGAGAGGAGTAGGGTGAGGGGGAACAGAAAAGAGGTGAAAGTATGTTAGTACGAGGAATAAGAGGGGCAACAACTGCAGAGAGCAATACCAAAGAAGAAATTATCAAAAAGACCAAAGAATTACTGATTACTTTACAGAAAGAGAATAATTTTAAGATTGAAGATATAGTAAGTATTTTTTTTAGTGCAACTCCTGATTTAAATGCTGCCTTTCCTGCTCAATCAGCACGAGAATTAGGCTGGAATAGAGTTCCCCTTTTTGATATGCAAGAAATAGATGTTCCGGGGAGCCTGTCTAGATGTATTCGAATATTAATCCAGATAAATTGCCAAAAAAGTCAAACAGAAATAAAGCATTGCTATTTAAGAGGAGCAGAAATATTAAGAAAAGATTTGGTTAAAGAGACCTTAAATTTAAAGGAGAGTGAGTCTAAATGATTATTGTAATGAATGGCAAAACCGATGATGCTGATGTAGAAAAAGTAATACAGAAATTACGCGAAATGGGACACAAAGTACACATATCTCGGGGAGAAAGGCGGATTATTTTAGGAGTAATCGGAGATGTAGAAAATTTAGCTTCTGTTCCTTTTTATGCCTTTAACGGCGTGGAAGAAATTATCCGCATCGTAAAGCCTTACAAATTGGCAAGCAGGGAATTTAAGAGTTTCGATACTACAGTTAAAGTAAAGGATGTAGTTATTGGCGGCAAAGAGGTGATAATAATGGCCGGACCATGTGTGGTAGAAAATGAGAAACAGATATTTGAGACAGCCCGCTATGTCAAAGCTGCCGGAGCAAAGATATTAAGGGGAGGAGCTTTTAAACCTCGGAGTTCTCCTTACAGCTTTCAAGGGTTAGGGGAGGAAGGCTTAAAATTGCTGGCTCAAGCCGGGGAAGAGACAGGTTTGGCAGTTGTAACTGAAGTGATGTCGGTTAACCAGATAGAGCTGGTAGGTAAATATACCGACATATTTCAGGTAGGCGCCCGTAATATGCAGAATTTTGTATTGCTGAAAGAATTGGGTAAAATTAAAAAGCCAATATTATTAAAAAGAGGAATGTCAGCTTCCTTGGAGGAGCTGTTATTATCAGCAGAATATATTTTGTCTCAAGGAAATTATGAGGTAATATTATGTGAGCGGGGAATTCGTACTTTTGAAAACTATACCCGTAATACTTTGGATTTAAGTGCAGTCCCTGCCTTAAAGAGGTTGAGTCACTTGCCCATAATTGTAGACCCCAGCCATGCTACCGGCAGATGGAGGTTGGTAAGTCCGATGTCTAAAGCTGGCATAGCCGTTGGAGCGGACGGCCTGCTTATCGAAGTTCATCCTGATCCAAAAAGTTCGCTCAGTGATGGAGCTCAGACTTTAAAACTCGATACTTTTGCCCAATTAATGAAAGAAATCAAGCCGATAGTTCAGGCGATAGGCCGGGAATTGGGCACATCTGCTGAATATGATTTAGAGAGGATGAAAAATTAAGTGGAACTTGTTTTAGAGAAAGCCAGTAAATTAAAAGGAAATATATTTGTCCCTGGAGACAAATCAATCTCTCATCGGTCTTTGATTTTAGGGTCTATAGCCCGAGGAGAGACCCGAATATCTAATTTTTTAAATTCTTTGGATTGCCTTAAAACATTAGAGTGTATGCAGGCTTTGGGAGCAGAAGTAGAGTTAGGTAAAGATAATTCTGTTAAAATAAAAGGTAAAGGATTATACGGGTTACAAGAACCGAAAGATATACTTGATGTGGGAAACTCAGGGACGACCATCCGTCTCTTGGCCGGTCTGCTTAGCGGACAGGATTTTTATTCTGTTTTACGTGGGGATGCTTCAATCAGAAAGAGACCTATGAAAAGGGTTGTCGAGCCCCTTAGATTAATGGGAGCAGATATATGGGGGAGAAAAGATGGCCAGTTCGCTCCTTTAAGTGTTAGGGGAAATAAGCTCAATCCTCTTCACTATACTTTGCCGGTAGCCAGTGCTCAGGTAAAAACCGCCCTCTTGTTTGCTGGTCTTTATGCTAAAGGGGAAACAGTAATTAAAGAACCACTGCCTGCCAGAGACCATACCGAGAGAATGTTAGAGATTACACAGGCAGATATAAAAATTTCTCCTTCCGAAATTAAATTGACGGGTGGAAAAGAATTAAGGGGTACGGATATTTTTATACCCGGTGATATTTCTTCTGCTGCTTATTTCATAGCAGCTGCTAGCATATTAAAAGGTTCACAAATTACAATTAAACAGGTAGGGGTTAATCCTACTAGAACCGGGATAATCGAAATGCTAAATAAAATGGGGGCAAAGATTGATATCTTAAATTATAAGATAAAATCGAATGAACCCCAGGCTGATTTAATGGTAGAATATTCAAAACTAAAAGGAGTAGAGATCAAGAAAGAAAATATACCTTTCTTGATCGATGAATTACCCCTTATTGCGGTGGCGGCAACTCAGGCGCAGGGTAAAACGGTAGTAAGTGGGGCAAGGGAATTAAGGGTAAAGGAGACCGATAGAATAAAAGCTATTGTCAGTGAATTGAAAAAAATGGGAGCAGATATTAAGGAAAGAGAAGATGGCTTTATAGTGGAGGGACCTTCCAAATTAAAAGGGGCAGTTTGCGAAAGTTATAATGACCACCGAATTGCTATGTCTTTAGCAGTGACGGCTTTATTAGCTGAAGGAAAAACTGTGATCAGAAATTCAGAATGTATAGATATATCTTTCCCCGGATTTGAAAAGATTTTACAAAATTTGATTAATTTTTAATCTGTCATTGCGAACGTAGTGAAGTAATCTCTATATAAGGATTAAGGTGGGGGTGTGAACCTAAATGAAAAAAGAAATAAGCGGAAAGACTAAAATAATTGGATTGATCGGTGAAAATACAGAAAATAGTCTTTCCCCACTTATCCATAATCAAATAATACTTAAATATTCTTTAAACTTTTGTTATTTACCCTTTCAAGTAGCAGAAACCGATTTAGGCGAAGCCATTCAAGGTATAAGAGCCTTAAATGTAAGAGGGGTAAACATTACTTTTCCCTACAAAGAGAAAGTAATTGAATTTTTAGATGAAGTAGAAGAATCTGCCCGAAGAATTGGAGCGGTAAATACTATTGTCAATAATAAAGGAATTCTCACCGGTTACAATACCGATGTAATTGGGTTTAAAAAAAGCCTGCAGGACAATGGAAAGTTTGTCATAAAAGAAAAAAAAGCAGTTATTTTGGGGGCAGGAGGAGCTGCTCGCGCAGTAACTTATTCCCTCTTAGAGGAGGGGATAGAAGAAATAAGTATCTTTAATCGAACTTTAGAAAAAGCTAAAAAGATTAAACAAAATCTTTCACCCTTTCCCCCAAAAAGCAGTATTAATATATTTTCTTTTGAGCAGAACGATTTGAAAGATAAAATAAAAGAAGCTAATCTTTTGGTTAATGCCACTTCCGTAGGGATGGCATCTCAACTCAACAATACTCCTTTGCCTGATGAAAAATTGTTTCACCCTAATCTCTTAGTTTATGACCTTATCTATCACCCGGCAAAGACCCTTTTATTAAAGCAAGCGGAGGGGGCAGGGGCAAAGATAATTAACGGTTTACCGATGTTGGTTTATCAGGGCATAGAGAGTTTCTATCTCTGGAGCGGACTTAAAGCGGAAGGGAAAGAAATATTAGAAATGATTAGACAAATTACATAAACTAGTTAGTTAGCATATAGCGTACAGTGGGTAGCGTATAGGCGCGGGGAACAATTGCGGAAAAATACAAATGCCAAAGATGTAAAAATATCCCCCAGCCTTCACATAGGACAGACATCTTACTACCTAAAGACTAAATACTAACGACTAACGGCTATTTAAGAAGGGAGAAAAGTAAAAATGTTAAGGTTTCTTGATGCAGGAGAATCTCACGGAAAATGTCTGTTGGGAATAATAGAAGGATTTCCAGCTGGTCTTTCCTTAAGCGAAGAAAATATCAATCGTAATCTAAAAAGACGTCAAGGGGGTTATGGCAGAGGAGAGAGGATGAAGATTGAACAGGACCGAGCAGAGGTATTATCCGGATTGGTAGAAGGAAAGACTATAGGAAGTCCTCTCGGTCTAATGATAAAAAATAAAGATTGGGAGAATTGGCAAGAAAAGGAATATCCTCCTTTGACTATTCCTCGACCAGGGCATGCAGATTTTTCCGGTACTATAAAATATGGATTTAAAGATGTAAGGAAAGTTTTAGAAAGAGCCAGTGCCCGGCAGACTGCCATGAGAGTAGCTATCGGTTCAGCAGCCGGCGCTCTTTTAGCAGAGTTCAATATAGAAATTTACAGTTATGTATTAAGGATTGGTCAGGTCAAAGCCCGAAGGATTACTTCTTTTGATTCAAAAATCAAGACAGAGATTAATAAATCCCCTGTATATTGTATAGACGGGATAGCATCAGTTGGAATGTGCAGGGAAATTGACAGGGCTCGGGAGAAAGGAGATACTTTAGGCGGGGTATTTGAAGTGGTGATTACCGGTGTTCCCATAGGCTTGGGAAGTTATGTCCAGTGGGATAGACGGCTGGATGCTCGCCTGGCTTCAGCTTTTATGAGCATACCGGGGGTAAAGGCGGTAGAAATAGGTGAAGGAATAGAAGCTTCGGAGAAAAAAGGTTCAGCTGTCCACGATGAAATCTTTGCACCGGAAGAATCAGAAAAAGATTCCTTTCGATATTACCGAAAGACCAATCGGGCTGGCGGTATAGAGGGTGGAGTGACCAATGGGGAAAAGGTGGTAATCAGAGCTTATCTTAAACCTATACCTACTTTGATTAATCCTCTTCGTTCCATTGACTTTGCCACCAAAAAAGAGACCAGGGCAATCTATCAAAGGTCTGATATATGTGTTGTCCCAGCAGCCAGTGTAGTAGGAGAAGAGGCGGCAGCCTGGGAGATAGCTACAGCATTTCTGGAAAAATTTAGTGGGGATTCTTTACTGGAAATTAAGGAAAATTCTAAAAACTACAAGAAGAGGCTCCAAAAGATATGAAGAGTAATATTATCATTACCGGTTTTATGGGTACCGGCAAGAGTGTGGTGGCAAAAGAGGTAGCTCGAAAATTAAAAATGGAATTTATAGATATGGACCGGATAATCGAAGAACGCCGGGGAACAAGCATAGCAGATATTTTTGCCGGACACGGGGAAAATTATTTTCGGGAACAAGAGAATAAACTGGTAAAAGAATTATCCCAGAAAGAAAATACGGTGATTGCTACCGGCGGGGGAACTCTACTTTCCTCAGATAATGCCAGGACACTAGGCCAGAAGGGACAAATAATCTGTCTTTACGCTGATTCCCAGACTATCTATAATCGGATTAATAAAAAGAATAATCGGCCCCTCTTAAAAGGAGAAAACGTCTTAAGCGAGATTAACCGTCTTTTAAAAGAAAGAAAGAAGGCATATAATAATTTTACTACAAAAATTAGTACCACTAATCTGAGCATTCAGGAAGTTGTAGATAAAATAATAGCTCTTTTAAAGAGCGTTTGAAGAGCGAAGGGTGAACAGATGAAAGAAATAAAAATAAAAATTACAGAAGATAAAGAGTATAAGATTTGTATCAAAAAGGGAATTCTTATTAATTTAGACGAGCATTTATCTAAGACAATAGAGAATAAGAGAATTATTATAATTACCAATTCTTTAGTAAATTGTTTGTATGGAGTTAAGCTGTTGTCTTCCTTGAAAAAGGGTGGATTTAATCCTGATTTAATAGATTTAATCGAAGTCCCCGATGGCGAGAAATATAAATCTCTATCTACGGCAAAATATCTCTACGATGAATTACTAAAAAGGAAAGCAGACCGAACCACTACCTTTATAGCTTTGGGTGGAGGAGTTATAGGAGATTTAACCGGATTTGTTGCCGCTACCTATATGAGAGGCCTGCCTTTGGTGCATATTCCCACTACTCTTTTAGCCCAGGTAGATAGCAGTATCGGGGGTAAAGTGGCAATTGATCATCATTTAGCTAAAAATATAATCGGGAGTTTCTATCAGCCAAAAGCAGTTTACACCGACCCCGAAGTTTTACAAACCCTATCAGATAAGGATATAAAAAATGGAATAGTGGAGGCTATAAAAATAGCAGTTATTAAATCTCCGGCTTTTTTTAAATGGATAGAAAAAAATATTGATTTATTAATAAAAAAACATAGAGATCTGCTATGTGAACTAGTTAAAGAAGCTGTTTCTTTAAAAGCGGATATAGTCTTAAAAGACCCCTGGGAAAAAGGATTGCGTAAAGTGCTAAACTTTGGTCACAGTATTGGCCATGCCCTGGAAGTAGGAGCAGGATATCAGGATTTAAGTCATGGTGAGGCAGTAGCCCTGGGTATGTTAGTTGAAACTAAAATAGCTCGCAACAGAGGAATGTGCTTGGAAGAGTTTGAAAAACAAATTAAACAAATATTATCATTCCCGCCTGCCTGTGCAGTGCACGCAGACAGGCGAAAGCGGGAATCTAAATCTTTATTCCAATACATTAAAAATATAGACTACAACCAATTCTGGGAAACCTTAACCTTGGACAAAAAAAATTCTCAAGGTAAAATAACATTCATTCTACCGGAAGCCCTGGGGAAAGCTGTCTTAATTGATGACATAAATAAAAAAGAAGTAATAGAAGCCTTAGAAGAATTTAAAAAGGAGTGGAAATTATGTTAAAGATCGGAATAATTAATGGACCAAATTTAAACATGCTTGGGAAAAGGGATCAGAAGATTTACGGAAATATAACTCTTAAGGAAATAAACCGTAAAATAAAATCTTTTGCTGAGAAGGAGGGCATCGAACTTACTATTATGCAAACCAATTTCGAGGGAGAGATTGTTGAATCTATTCAGAAATTATCTTCTCAATTAGATGGCTTCATTATTAATCCAGCAGCTTATACTCATTATAGTTATGTCATTGCCGATGCCTTGAGAGACTGTCCTATCCCAGTAATTGAAGTCCATCTTTCTAATATACTTTCCCGGGAAGATTTTCGGAGGAAATCGGTAACTGCTCCTGCCTGTATAGGACAGATTGCCGGCTTTGGTTACCAGAGTTATATTCTGGCTATCCGTGCACTTTGTTCCCTCGTCCCCTCGGAGGGGGAGGGTTAAGGTGAGGGGGAAAGGAGAAAATCAAAATGAAAGAGGAAAGCGACTTTAGTTTTAACAAGATAAGCATCATCGGTGTAGGTCTAATCGGCGGCTCACTGGGATTGGCTTTAAAAGAAAAGCACCTAAATTTCAAAATTGTAGGCATAGATAAACAGGAAATAATTGAAAAAGCAATTGCTCGAGGGGCTATTGATGAAGGAACGGTTAATCTCGAAGAAGGAATTAAAGAAGCTGATATAATAATAATTGCCACACCGGTAAAAACGATTTTAAATATATTGACTCAAATAAATCCTTTTCTTAAAAAAGGATGCCTGGTTACTGATACCGGCAGCACCAAGAAGCAAATTGTAAAAAAAGCAAATAAAATATTATCCAAAGACATATTTTTTATCGGCGGCCATCCTATGGCAGGTTCAGAAGAATGTGGTATAGAATCAGCAGACCCTTACCTTTTTCATAACAAAACTTATATCCTAACTCCTGCCCTTAAAAGTAATTTAAGAGCACTTAAAAAAGTATCTTTATTGATTAAGATGATAGGTGCAAAAAAACTGATATTAGACCCTCTCGAGCACGACAGAATTGTTAGTGCAGTAAGTCATCTACCTCAGATTATTGCGGTTTCCCTGATCAATACAATAGGTGAATTGGCTCTACGGGGAAATAATTACAATTATTTTAAAGCTGTTGGAGAAGGATTTAAAGATATGACGCGAATCGCTTCTAGTCCTTATAAGATGTGGGAAGATATCTGTGACACTAATCAAGAAAATATTTTAGAAATAATTCAGGAATTTAAAAATTATCTTGAAGTAATAGAACATAAACTTAAAAATAATCCCAACAGTTTAAAAGAAGAATTTCAAAAAGCCAGTAAATTAAGAGAAACCCTTTGAGAATTCCTCTCATTTATGCTATAATTTAACTGCCTGATGAGGGAAAAAATATGAGTTTTACCAATAAAGATGAAGTAAAAAATGTAGCCTTAAACAGAAAAGCACGACATGATTATAGTATATTAGATACTTATGAAGTCGGACTGGTCCTAAAAGGGACAGAGGTAAAATCCCTAAGAGAAGGCAAGGTTAGCCTGCGGGAAAGTTTCGCTCAATTTGAAAATAACGAACTTTACATAATGAATATGCATATTTCTCCTTACGCCTTTGGCAACATATTCAATGTTGACCCCAGAAGGAAACGTAAATTACTTATGCATAAGCGAGAAATTAACCGTCTAAGAAGGCAGATTGAGGAGAAAGGTTTAACCCTGGTGCCTTTGCGAATTTATTTTAAAAGAGGTCACGCCAAGATTGAATTGGCTGTGGCTAAAGGAAAAAGATTATACGATAAACGGCAAACCCTAACCGAAAAAGATGCCCAAAGGGAAGTAGAAAGAGAATTAAAGAATAAAGAATGGGGGCGATAGGTTTCGACAGGGATAAGAGAGGTAAGAACAGCGGGTCGAGGTTCCATGTCCTCGTAAAACCGTGGAAAAACATTAACTGCTAGAAACGAACAATTAGCATTTGCAGCCTAAATAGGCTGCACGTCTGTACTGGTCTTGCGTCTACGAGACCTTTATGGGTGTAACATAAAGTAGACTATCTTTTACCTTACTGCCCTGGGAGGTAGAAGAGAAAATTAAGGGCTGGCTCAATTTACATCCTGTCTATGGGAGGTAAAAAGAGTGAGAACCAAATCATAGACTACACTCGTAGTGGTTCTTACTGAAATATCTTTGGACGCGAGTTCGAATCTCGCCGCCTCCACCACCCTTATTATTAAAGCCTTTCAGCGATTTTACTGGAGGGCTTTTACTTTTATATAGTTTATTTTATGGAAATAAGAAGGGAAAATATGACAGAAAATTAAAATATTTTTTAAAAAAAAGGTTTTTTGAAATAAATGTCGTATTATAATAAATAGTGTGAAATTTGAATTGCTATCAATTGAATACCCAGTAGACGCTATCCCTAATTTTATTTGGAGGTAAAGCAATGAACATGTATTTTTACCAGAAAAGTCTCTCAAAATTACCACTTCCCGCTCTCGATAAAACCTGCCAAAAACTCATGAATTGGAGTAAATTTATGCTTTCAGAAAGTGAAATTGAATTGACCCGGGATGCTATCAATCATTTTCAATCCGCCGGGGGTGTTGGGCCAATCCTTCAGAATCACTTAAGAGATTTATCCCAAGACCCTAAATTAAACAATTGGTTAGAACCTTTTTGGTCTGAATCGTATCTTTGTAATCCCTCGCCTTTACCAACAGACAGTAATGTGACTTTTGTTATCGATAAAAATCATCAGATTAAATATTTATCGTTGCCTGAATTCCTCACAAGTCTCATTATTACACTTTTTGAATTTAATAACCTTATATTAACTGAGTCTTTGGATATTGATTACCAAAAGAAACAACCCCTTTGCATGTCCCAGTATAAAACTCTTTTTAGTACCACAAGAATTCCCGGAAAAATAAAGGATTTTCATCTCACTGAAGCCAATTCCCCCCATGTCATTATCATTCACCAGGGCCATTACTATCGCCTCAATGTTCTTGATAAAAATAAGAATATTTTAAATTATACTGCTTTACGGCAAAATATCATGGCAATTTTAAACACCCCTAAAACCATTAATAAGTTGGCTATAGGTGCTTTAACGACTCTCCCAAGAAGAAAGTGGGCTCATTTAAGAAGTCATCTTATTAACGTTAGTCCCCGGAATGAAAAAAATCTTCATCAGATTGAAAGCGCATTAGGGGTGTTCATTATTGATGAAAAACAATTTAAAAATGATTCGCTGATGTTTAAAAATATTTTCTGTGGAGATTCTTATAATCGTTGGTATGATAAATCTCTTCAATTTATTCTCAATGAAGCAGGTGATTTTGGTATAAATTATGAACACTCCGGGGTAGACGGCACCACATTAGGCCATCTCGTGGCCTACCTTTATCAGAATATGCGCACTTTTGAAACCTCATCAAATGCGATGCAAGAAACGCCTGTGGAAGAAATCACCTTTACCCTCAATGATTTACTCACATCAGCAATAAAAGAAGCTACGACACTGAGCCAGGAAGCCTATAAAAATCTTGCTTTCGAAGTATTGCCCTTCACAGAATTTGGCAAGGAACATATTAAGACTCTCGGTGTCAGTCCTGATAGTTTTGTTCAGATTGGCATTCAATTGGCTCAGTATAAAGTTTTTCAAAACGTTTTCAATGCGTATGAATCCGTTATGACAAAACAATTTTTAGGTGGTAGAACAGAAACCATGCGGCCTTTCACCGAGGAATCTCTGGCTTTTGTTAAAAATCCGACTCTGGAAGGTTTAAGAGCTGCCTCTTTAAAACATGTTGAACGAATCAATGAGTGTAAAAATGGCCAGGGAATTGAACGACACTTATTTGCTCTTAAAAAAAGCCATGAAACACTTTTTCCCTTAAAGCCACTCCCTAAAATATTTTCTTCTCCTGGTTACACGGCAATTACCGCCAACTACTTTTCTACCAGTACCAGTAGCTCTTTTGGGATGCGCTATGCAGGTTATGGCCCTCTTATTAAAGATGGCTTTGCAGTGCGATATTTAGTCTATAAAGATCGATTACATTTTGTTCTTTCATGTCAAAAACATAGGGCTGATTCCTTGATTCTCTTGAAGGCTTCTCTGGCAAAATCTCTAAAAGAAATGGCAGCTCTAACCGTTGAATAAAATAATTGAGAAGATAAAGGAGTCAGTTTTTTAAGGCCGGAACCCTTTTTTTCCTTTACTTGAGGGTAAGCGCTTTTTTGACTTCCCGGACAAAACCAGTTATTATATTAATGTAACGGTATTATTTAGGTATTATTAAACGCGATTGAGCATTGTTAAATTCTCTTTAATTTGCCTTCAAACAGCTTATACTTATCAACAACACATTTACTTACTTTTTTGATTTGCTTCAACTTTGCCAATCACACAAGAAGATTAGTTTTATGTGAAATAATAAATAAGAAAATAATTCACCAATTGAAACAAAACAATAAAAATCACAATAATTAAATAATTATTGTAGCAAAAAAGGAGGTAATTAAATTCTTATAATCAAAAACAACATTTTTCATCAATTATTTTATTAGAGTAATCTGTGAGATATTAATGCATTTTGGTTTCTTAGATTTTTACGTCTAAAAAACAAAAAAGGAGATTAAATAAACTTTATGAAAAATAAATTATTTTTAATGATAACTATATTGTGATTACTACCCAAAAAGTACCTAAAGAATCCATATTTCAAAAATATTACAAATAATATCAACTAATACTAACCTGTAGGGCTAAATTATTTTACTTATAGAACCTTGAAAACTTAATCAGCAAAAATGGCTAAACCCCTTTATTTTACTTGCGTTTTATGCTATAATAAATCATAAAAATACTAACCAATAAGGAGGTTACCGATGTCCTTTCATCTAAATAACGCACAACAAATGGCCTTAGATGATTCCCTATTATCACTTACCGAAAGAGAGAGAAAATATCTCAATAGCTCCTGGGCAGAAACCTTCAGTAAAGAGATATTCCCTTCCATAAAGGAAGACCGGTTTAGCGTATTATATAGTGATAATCCGGCATCCCGGCCTAATAATCCGATAAACGTCTATTTCGGACTTCTCATCTTAAGGGAGATCTTTAACCAATCAGATGAAGAAGCCCTTAATTCTCTAATGTTTGATATCAGGTACCAACATGCACTTCATACTACCAGCTTCCAAGAACAGCCGGTATCCAAAAACAGCCTGACCAACTTTCGGGCAGCGGTATACAGATATATCCAGGAATACGGTATTGACCTTATCCAGGAAGAGATAGAGACCCAGGCTAAATCTTTTTCCAAATTACTTAAAATAGACGGTAAGACCGTCCGAATGGATTCCCTTATGATAAGCTCCTCCTGCAGGAAATTATCCCGCTTAGAGATTGTCTACTCTACAGTAGCCAGATTCATAAAGATAATAGATAAAAATATACTACCGGAAAGGTTTAAACCCTATTTAGATGAAGGCCATTATAATAATACCATCTACCGTTCAAGAGATAAAGACCTAAATACTAAAATTAAGATAGTGATAAAAGATGGCTTAAAACTCTATTCCCTATACAAGAACAAAGAGATAAGCAATACCGAAGAGTTTAAACTCCTTGCCCGGATGTTGAAAGAGCAAACTCGAAAAGGTAGGATAAAACCTTCTCTCGAGATAGCTCCTAACTCCTTACAAAACCCTACTGATCCGGATGCCACCTACCGTAAAAAAGGTAAGAAGAAACATATAGGTTATACCGCTAATATCATAGAGAAGTTCGATGATAACAACCGGATGATAGAAGGCTATGACTTAAAGAAGAATACCTACAGTGATCAGAAATTCGCTAAAGATGCCATTGAAAAATTAGAAGATACTACCCTCCTAACAGATGGTGCCTATCACTCTGAAGATATAAACAATAAAGCCAGAGCTAAAGGTATAACGCTGATCCCTACCAATCTTATCGGTGGAACTAAAAATAGTAATTGTGATAAATTTGAGATAGATGAGAAAGAACACCTGGTAAAGAAATGCCCTTCTGGCTATAAACCCATAGATAGTAAGTTTAAAGAAGGATCTTATAGAGCACATTTTGATAAGAAACACTGTAACAATTGTCCCTTACGTAAAGATTGTCCGGTAATAGAACAGAAAAAGAGTTACTTCCTTAAAGTATCAGAGAAAACTTTACACCGTTGCCAGCTTATTACTAGAATGGGGACCTCCAAGTATCAAGAGTTAGCTAAAAAAAGAGCCGGGATTGAGGGTATTCCCTCGGTACTTCGCAGGAGGTACAAGATAGATCATCTACCGGTAAGGGGAGAAGTACGTTCAAAGGTGTGGTTAGGGTTTAAGATATCGGCAATAAACTGTAAGAGATTGATAAAGGGGTTGATGAATAGCCCTATACCTGAGCTTTCTATCCTTTTATATAACCATTTGTTATCGCTATTTAATTTTCAAAGAACCTATAGAGTTAAATTTGCTGCTTAGGTTAAATATGTTTTATTAAATAGTTAGTTTTTGGGATATAATCATATTGTTAATCAGTATATTATTATTCAGTTTCACATTAACAAGCTTAGCAAAGGATAAAATTGTCTTTGCAGATCCGGGTTGGGATAGCGCCAGATTTCATAACGGCATCGCTCAAACGATAATTGAAGAAGGTTACGGTTACCCTACAGAGGTGATTGCCGGCTCTACCGCAGCTACTTTTTTAGGATTAATAGAGGGCGATATTGATGTTTATATGGAAGTATGGACAGCTAATTTAGGAGATACCTATTATGAACCCATCAATAAAGGGGAAGTTATCGAGGTATCTATCAATTTTAATGATAATGCCCAGGGGATTTATGTTCCTACTTATATGATAGAAGGGGATAGTGAAAGAGGCATCGAGGCCACTACTCCTGAGTTAAATACCGTATTTGAGTTGAAAGATTATTGGGAATTATTCAAAGATGAAGAAGAACCTTCTAAGGGTAGAGTATATGGTTCTCCTCCGGGATGGAAAGTAGACCAGGTTTTAAGATTAAAAATGAAATCATGGGGATTGAATGAATCTTATAACTATTTTAGCCCTGGTTCAGACGCTGCTTTAAGTGCTGCCATTGTTGCTGCTTATGAAAAAGAGGAACCCATTGCAGCTTATTACTGGGAACCAACCTGGATTATGGGTATGCTGGATATGACCCTGTTGGAAGATGTTCCCTATAGTGAAGAAAAATGGACTGAGGAAAATGATTATGCCTGTGAATTTGCCCCGATGGACATTGCTATTGCGGTGAATAAAGACTTTCCTGAAAAGGCACCGGAAATAGTAGAATTTCTGAAAAATTACCATACTAACAGTGCTATGGCTAGTTCAGCTCTAGCTTATATGATGGAAAACGATTGCGAGACAATGGATGCAGCAGTTTGGTTTTTAAAGACCAGAGAAGATGTATGGACAAAATGGGTACCGGAAGAAATTGCAGAAAAAGTAAAAAAAGCTATAAATTAAATTAGTTAAACATATAATGTTTTTTCTAAAATAAACATAAAAGAAAGGAATTGTTGCCTGCTTTGAAACAATAGAAGCAGGCAACAATTATCATTAGTATTATGAATACATTATTTGATTTTCCAGAATTTTTTACAATCAATATAGGCCAATATGTCGAGAGTTTTATAAAATGGCTAATCCATAATTACGATTTCTTTTTCGATGCTATCAAAGAAGGGGTACTATGGTTTTTATTACATGCACGGAGTGTATTTATGTGGTTTCCCTGGGTTGGTGTGATAATTATTGTATTTATTCTTGGATGGAAGCTTATTAGTTGGAAATCCGGAGTTACTTTTGCCGGTTTACTTTTTTTAATTGGTGCCATGGGTTTATGGGATGAAATGATGCTTACTTTATCCGTGGTTTTGGTTGCAGTAGTCATTGCCTGTTTAATCGGTGTTCCCCTGGGTATTCTGATTGCCTATAATTCCCGTTTTGGAGCTATGGTAAAACCTGTATTGGATGCCATGCAGACTATGCCCAGTTTTGTATATTTAATCCCGGCTATCATGTTGTTCGGGTTAGGGAGCGTACCTGCTGTTTTTGCTACAGTAATTTATTCTACTCCGCCGGCTATTCGTTTGACCAGTTTAGCCATAAAAGGTGTGTCTAAAGAAATGGTGGAAGCTGGTAATGCCTTTGGCTCAACGAAATGGCAAATTTTAACCAAGATAGAATTGCCTCAGGCCTTTCCTACTATTATGATGGGAATCAACCAGACCACCATGATGGCAATGGCCATGGTGGTAATTTCCTCAATGATTGGTGCAAAAGGATTGGGGTTGAATGTTTTGCAGGCCATTAACCGTATCGATATTGGAATGGGATTTGAGGCCGGAATCAGTATTGTGTTTTTAGCGATTACTATTGATAGGATAACCCAGGGAATTGCAGATAAATATAAATTCCCCAAATAAGCAAACAAATATTTTTTATCATATTATTTGTTTTAAAGGAGCCGATAATGAGCGCAAAGATAAAAGTAGAAAAACTAACTAAAATATTTGGGAAAAGACCCAAAGAAATATTGAAACGGTTAAAGAAAAATCAATCCAAAGAAAAAATATTCAAAGAAACGGGCTATACAGTTGGCGTAAAAAATGTCTCATTTGTTGTGAATGAGGGAGAATTTTTTGTTATCATGGGTCTTTCCGGAAGCGGTAAATCAACATTGATTCGTTGTTTAAATATGCTGAATAAACCTAGTGCGGGAAACATTTACGTAGATGGGGAAGATGTGGTCAAATATAGTCCATCTCAGTTACGGGAATTCAGGCAGAAAAAAGCAGCTATGGTGTTTCAAAATTTTGGATTATTTAATCATCGGACTGTTCTTGGTAATGTAGAATATGGTCTGGAAGTCAGAGGCATGACACAAGAAGAAAGAAAGATAATTGCTTTAGAGACGATTGAATCTGTTGGATTATCCGGATGGGAAAACAAGTATATTACCGAATTAAGCGGAGGAATGCAGCAGCGGGTGGGATTGGCACGTGCATTAGCTAACAACCCTGATATATTATTGATGGATGAACCGTTTAGTGCCCTGGATCCTTTGATACGGCGGGATATGCAATTGGAATTGCTCGATATTCAATCTAAATTAAAAAAGACCATTGTTTTTATTACTCATGACGTGAATGAAGCTTTTAAACTAGGTGACCGAGTAGCCGTGATGAAAGATGCTGAGATTGTCCAGATTGGTGAACCGGAAGATATTTTAAACAATCCTTCTAATTCTTATATTGAGAATTTCGTGAGAGGTACTGACCGTTCAAAAGTATTACAGGCTAAGCATATTATGGTTAAACCGAATGCCATGGTCAACTTGAAACATGGTCTAAAGGTAGCTATCAAAGAAATGGAAAGCAACAGTATATCCAGTGTATTTGTAGTTGATGATAATAGAAAACTCGAAGGGATTATTTCCATTGATAGCGCCATTGAGGCTGTAAAAAATAAAAGAACATTTCGAGAAGTACTTACGCAGGATTATTTTACTACTGATGAAGAAACCTACATGGAAGAGCTTATCCCAATGGCCATTGATACAAAATATCCCATAGCGGTTATTAATGAAAACAGAAAGTTGATGGGAATTATTATGCGGGTCTCTGTATTATCAGGTTTAATTCAGGATCATTCAATATAAGTAAATTTTTTAATAAAAGGTAAAAAAGTTCAGGTACTGTCTGGAAAGTCAACCTTCAGCCTCAATTCTCCCCCTAAAAACGATATTTATAGACCGTCTTATTCTAATGAAGCAAAAGGAGCAAAAAGGGACGGTTGTTCTTGACAATATTTATTCACTAACTCAAACTACAAATTAAATACAAGGTCAATTTTTTGAAAGATGAATGATTCTAGGTCTCAGTACTCGACATATTTAACTTAAATGTCAAACGTCTAGGCTTGACCACAACACCCCTGCTAATATGAACTGACTTTGAACATTTCAAAAAGAAAAACTATTAAATAAAGATAGTGGGCAGGATTTATAAGTACATAAGAAGTAATAATGGTCTCACAAGTTCTTGATACGAATTATTTGCAGGGGGGCATGAATAAGTTCAGATACATATGCACCATTGCTAGGATGAAAGAAGTAAACTAAAATAGAAGCAAAAAGAGGTGCATATGGATCATGAAGGGGAGCATTGGAACAGCTACTTACCTATCCTATACCCGGCCTTATTGGGGGAAGGTCATATCCAGGTTAAACTATATAGATAAATTATCCCCCAAGGCCAAGGTAAGGTATAAAGCCATTAACCTGTACAGTTCCGGAGATTATTCTCTCGAACAGATCTGTGAGATCTTTGAAATAAACAGGAGTACTTTTTACCGCTGGAGGAAAAAATATACACCCAATAGAGTTCAGAGCTTAGAAGATAGATCCAGAAGACCCCATAAAGTAAGGTCCAAAGTAGTAAGGAATCATCAGATAGAGAAGCAGGTCTGCCAAATAAGAAGGAAATATCCCTACTTTGGTAAAGAGAAGATAAAAAGAATATTGGAAAGGGACCATAAAATAAATATCTCGGTCTCCTCAGTAGGCAGGATTCTAACACAGTATAGGTCTGTTCTCCCCAAGGTTAAGATGCAAAACAAAAGAATTAAAACCTTNAAGAAGAAGAGAACCAGGATAGCCCAGGTAAAAAAAGATATGGAAGGGATTATCTCCGAGTGGCTCCAGATCGATACCATAGAATTAAATTTAAGATTTACGAAAATCTTTCTTTTTTCTGCGGTAGATCCCTTATCCAAGCTTTATTACCTGAGAGCTTATCAGAGAGCTACCAGCTTTAATGCTCGAGATTTTCTCTTCAGGCTGACTTACTTACATGATGATAGAATTAAATATCTACAGATAGATAATGGTTCAGAGTGGGAAAAGTATTTTGCCCGAGAGGTGGAGAAAAGAAAGATGACTTTGGTTTACAATTATCCTAAATCTCCCAAGATGAATGCCTTTGTGGAAAGAGTAAATGGTACGGTCCAGACCGAATATATAGATAGATTTTACGAAGAGACCAGTGTAAGCAAGATTAATGAAATACTATATGATTGTCTGATCGAGTATAACTTCTACCGACCACATAGGAGTTTGAATCTTTTGACTCCGATTGAATATTGTAGTAAGTTATTAAATAGCAAAGATACTTCAATGGTGCAAATGTATTGGACTCAAACAGGGCATTGACATATATGCAAAGTAGGTTATAATATGGGTATACATACACGTATACATGAAAGCATACCTGTAATTTATTATAATAGGTGGAGAATATGACAAAGGTAAGTGCTGAGGAGAAGGTATACCGCTATCTGTTAGGTCTTCTTATAGACCGTAGTCCCGGCATAAAAGAAAAGGCTACCCATCTCTTACGTTTTACATTAAAGAATTATTTTAAAAAATTCTACAGACCCGATAAAAATATAAAAGGAGCGAAAAATAATGAAAAAAATTATAAAAGTATTATTTTTGACAGTTTTAGTTTTTTTGACAATGAATATAGCTTTCAGTTTTTGTTTTGCAATCGATGAACCGGCAGAAGTATTACTGACTTCTGTTGGCCAAAGTCCGGATGCCAGAATGATTGATGTACTTGGTAAAAAATATCTACTCAAGATGGATTACCAACAACTCGCCCAACCGGATATTGTGAAAAATTATAAAATAATTGTCATCGTCGTAGGCGGAAGTTCAAAGGGCCTGGGAGCAGCAGGAATCGATAAAGAGGGAGAATTGGAAAGAGCCGCTACTCTGATAAAAGAAATTAAGGATAGAAAAATAAAACTTTTAGCCATGCATATTGGGGGAGATACAAGAAGAGGTATTTTATCGGATTTGTTTTTAGATGCAGTAATACCATATGCCGATCATATTATGATTGTGGAATCAGCTAATATGGATAACTATTTTACCCGTATAAGCAAAGAAAAAGATATACCTTTGGAAATGGTTGGGAAGATATTAGAAACAGGAGAAATACTGCAAAAATATTTTCAAAATAACTTGGAGAAATAGAGAAAAACATCATTAAAGTAATTATATTAAAACAAGAAGTTTAACATGATTATTGAATTAATACATTTACTTTTATATATTTTTTAAGCTAAAACTAAGGAAATCATATAAGTTACAAAGGAGGTGAAAATGGTTTAGTTTTTATCAAGGAAATAAGGAAATAAAAAAATATTAAAAATGGAGGGAAAAATGAAAGTTAGTAACAAAAAAAATATTTTGCTGGTTTCGATTTTTTTAATGATGTTCGTTTTGATAAATGTTTCTTTTGCAACAGATAGACATACACCTATTGATACAGTTGCAGAAAACGGAATGGTAGCTGCTGCTCATCCTCTGGCTGCACAGGCCGGTGTTGATATTCTGCAAAAGGGCGGCAATGCTATTGATGCAGCTGTTGCAACCGCCTTTGCTTTAAATGCGGTTGAACCAAATGCTTCCGGGATTGGCGGTGGCGGATTTATGGTCATTCGTTTCGCCAAAACAGGAGAAGTCGTTGTTGTGGATTATAGAGAACATGCTCCCAATGCTGCTACAAAAGATATGTATGCTTCCGAGCAGTCAAAAACAGAAAAATGGTCACAACTAGGTGGTAAAGCTGTTGCGGTTCCCGGTACTCTTATGGGTCTTAATACTGCCCTGGAGACATATGGAACCATGACCTTGGCTGATGTTATGAATCCTGCAATGGCCTACATGGAAAACGGTTTTGAAGTTAGTGATACTTTAAGCGAAATTATTAAAAGTAATTTTGATAAATTGAGTGACTGGAACGATCCCTTTAAAATTGCTTATCTGAAAGATGGTCTTGCTTTAGAAGCAGGAGATATGCTTGTGCAATCTGATTTGGCAAAAACCTACCGGGGAATATTAGATAAGGGTATCGAATATTTTTATGGTGGCGAATTAGGTCAAAAAGTCGTCGATGCCGTACAGGCACAAGGCGGAGGCTTGAGCCTTCAGGATTTAAAGGATTACAAACCTTACATACGTAAACCCATCATCGGAGATTATCGGGGATATGATATTTATTCCATGCCTCCTCCAAGTTCCGGGGGTACCCATCTCATTCAAATCCTGAATATTATGGAAAACTTTGATATTGCCGGCATGAATTACCATGGACCGACCCATATTTCTGTCATGGCCGAAGCGATGAAGATGGCTTTTGCAGATCGGTCAAAATACATGGGTGATCCCGGATTTGCCAAAGATATTCCTTTAAAAGGTCTTACTTCCAAAGGATATGCTAAATTTTTAGCAGACCAAATAGATGTTAAAAATCCAATGCAAGAGATATCTGCCGGCGAACCTACTCTATACGAACATGAAAGTACCAGTCATATTTCGGTCATTGATGCTGAAGGCAATGTAGTTGCGCTCACTCAAACCATCAATTATTTCTTCGGGTCAGGCGTCATTGTTCCGGAAGTCGGGATTATCATGAACAATGAGATGGATGATTTTTCTCAAAGCCCTGATTCACCGAATGCCCCCGAACCGGGAAAGATTCCCTTATCCAGCATGTCACCGACTATCATAGAAAAAGATGGAGAACCTTTTATGATTTTAGGTACTCCGGGTGGAACCAGGATCTTTACGGCTATGGTTCAGGTGATTTCTAATGTCATTGATTTTGGCATGGGAATGGATGAAGCCATCGAAGCGGCCCGTATGCATTGTTATACTTCAGGAGGAAAAGCTCAACCTATTAGCGTGGAAAGTCGTATTCCGGCTATCACCACGAAAACGCTTGAACTTTTAGGTAATGAAGTGGCGGTTAAGGGAGACTATGACCTCTATTTCGGTGGAGCTCAAGGTATTATGCTGAAAAATGGGAATTTCTTCGGTGGAGGAGACTCACGTCGTGACGGTGTAGCTATTGGTTATTAATAAATACAAATAGCTATTATCAGAAATTAACTAAACGCATGATTGACCCTATGGCATTTTATAAATGACAGGTTATAGGGTCAATCATGTATCTAAAATGTATTACTGTCATTTATTTTATCGGTGTCAGTTCAATCACTAATGACAAAAAGGAGGGAAATATATTGCTTGGAATCGAATTACTTTATTTTGTTGTTATGGTAGGTATGTTTGCTTTATGTTGTTTTAAATTTAAATTACCGGTTGGAGTAGCTATGGCTATTTCTGCCATTTCCGGATGTCTGGTTGCCGGGTTTGGAATTCCTGTACGTCATTTGGTAGAAGGTGGATTTAATTATATTAATACAATTTTAGTGATTGCTACGGCCATGATTTTTATGAAGGTGGTTCAGTATAACGGCATGATGGATACGATGACGCGCTGGATGATTGAAAGATTTCATTTTCGTCCTGCTCTTTTATTGGTCGGTTTATCTTTTATCGTCGTTTTCCCGGGAATGATCACCGGTTCTTCAACGGCCGCAGTATTAACTGCGGGAGTGTTGGTCTCTCCCATATTGATATATATGGGTTTTCCTAAAGTGGTCACTGCGGCAATCGTTGCAATGGCGGCGGTTTTTGGTGAAGCGGCTCCTCCTATTAATATCAATGCTCTCATCATAGGAGGGGGAATTGATTTACCCTATACCGGTTTTACCAAGCCTTTATTATTGATCACTTTGCCTTTGATTATTGTGGTCAGTCTTTGGTTGGGGAGAAAGTATTTAAAGGTATTTGATTATGAAAAAATAAAAGATAATCTGCCGGTTTCCTATGCGAAAGAATATGGATGGCGCCTTTTTTTACCAATAATTGTTTTAGTATTGTTGATGCTGAGAGAAACATTTTTACCAAAATTGTTTCCATCATTAGGTATGCCGATTTATTTTTTGTTAGCAAGTTTTATTGGGATATTTTCCGGAAAGAAATTCAGTCCCATTAAAATTTCACGGGAAGCAATCCATGACGCCTTGCCGGTATTAGGCATTCTGGTCGGTGTGGGCATGTTTATTCAAATCATGACTTTAACCGGTGTCAGAGGTTTCCTGGTCATCAATTGTTTAAGTCTTCCCAAGCTGTGGTTATACCTTGGCATTTCAACAAGCATGCCGCTTTTCGGAGCCGTTTCAGCATATGGTTCTGCTTCTGTGTTAGGGGTACCGTTTGCTTTGTCTTTGCTCAACAATAATCCAGTCATTACCGTATCTGCCTTATCACAATTAGCTGCTTTAGGTGACTTGATGCCGCCTACAGCACTTGCCGGAATTTTTGCTGCTCAGGTCGTGGGAGAGAAAAATTATTTTAAAGTGTTGAAGTATTGCATAGTGCCAACCATTTTAACGGCTGCCTGGTGTATCATCATCATTATATTTGCCAACACTATAGCGACTATATTGTTATAAAGAGAGGTTAATCATGCTGACTATTATTTATCGATTAATCATATTATTTATATCCATTTTAATTGTGTGGGACATGTTCAAAGAAAAGAATGCTTGGAATCAATTGACTTGCGCTATGGTGCTCGTTCCCTTTATCTTGAGAATGTTGATGGTTAAATAATATATATTTGAACAAAGAAGGGGTTTAATCAAATGAAAAAAAATCGTATCATTGCCATTGGATTTATTATTCTTTCTTTTTTAATTGCCGCTGTTTCTGCCGTTTCTTTTATTGAAAAATGGAAACCGGATATGATTATTAATGGTCCGGGTGTCACCAGGACGGCTCACCTAAGTGATTATTTTCCTGATTTAAAAGGAGAATATAGTGACAGTACCATCTATTTTTTAGAAAGTGAAAATCCTGGGGGAACTGTTTTTCTCTTAGGGGGTACTCATCCAAACGAGCCGTCTTCCATGTTGAGTGCTGTTTTACTTATCGAGAATGCCATAGTAAATCAAGGAAGATTGATTGTCATTCCCCAGGCGAACTTAAGTGGTTTTTCTCATAATGACCCTCAGGAGGCTTCTCCACAATATATACATTTTACTACAAATAATGGGGTTAGAGAATTTAGATATGGTTCCCGGGCAACAAATCCAATTCATCAGTGGCCGGATCCGGATATTTATATCAATCAATTCGGACAATCGCTATCCGGCGGTGATAACCGGAATCTAAATAGGGGTTATCCCGGTAATCCAACAGGAAATTATACGGAAAAAGTATGTTATGGTGTTATGGAACTTATTCGCAAAGAAAAGTGCGATCTGTCCATCGACCTGCACGAGGCTTCTCCGGAATATCCGGTGATTAATGCTATTGTCGCCCATGAAAGAGCAGGAGATTTAGCCAGCATAGCTGTAATGGATTTGCAAATGGAAGATTTAGAATATAATTTGGAAATGTCACCACCTACTTTTCATGGTTTGACGCATCGGGAATGGGGAGATTTCAGTGATACTCTGGCTATCCTGATGGAATCAGCCAATGCCAGCCAGGGACGACTTAGAGGAAGAACCGATGAAGCACTGGCTTTGACCGGAAAAGATAAGATGTATGTAAAAGCCGCACAATTAGGCAGACTTTATGTACCATATGATGAAAACGGACACCCCATAGAAGAAAGGGTAGGCCGTCATCTGGCAGCTATGGTCATGCTTATCAATAATATGAATATGTTCTATCCGGAAAAAACAGTGGAATTTTCAGGTGTTCCCTCATATCAGGAAATAAACGAAAATGGTTATGGCAGCTATTTGCAAGAAGCGAAATAAATCATTCTAAATTTTAGGTGAATTAAAAATTGCATAAAAGTTTGGAGAGGTGCTCATAGCTTTGGCAAGAGAATAGCGTTTCCTTTAGTAATAGGTTTTATCCCAAGATTTCTCTCTCTAACGGCTTTTTCTTGAACCGATAGAAGATAAAAAGAATACTTCTTTCCCCGGATGTTTAAGGTATAAGAGGGGATACTGTACACTTCTAAATTTCTCATTTTCTTAGGCTATTCTAAACAATATTCATCTTTCCTTTCCTGCATGATTTACTAAAAATATATCTAAATAAGGTAGTGCAAACAATAGTTTCTATGCCTATTTTATCCCACTTTTTTTCCGATTACAATAGGTAATTTGAAATAATTTCATAAATAACAGAACTTTTAAAATATATATAAGTAATATTTTGAAATGATTAAAACAAAATGATAAAATTTACTTAAAAAAGCGGGAACAATATGTTTATTCTTTTTATATTCAGTATAATATTTTTGATATCCGGAATTATTGAGCAGAGCAATCATGATAAAAGATTAAAAAAAATTCCTATTCGTATTCATGTTAATGGGACAAGAGGGAAATCGACCACTACTCGTTTAATCGCAGCCGGTCTAAGAGAAGCTGGATTTAAAGTACTCGCCAAGACAACCGGAACACTTCCCCGGTTAATTTTGGAAGACGGAACCGAAGTTCCCATCAAACGAAGAGGGAATGCCAATATTATTGAACAGCTGAAGATTTTTACTGAAGCAGTAAAAAGAAAGGTCGATGTTTTAGTAGTAGAATGTATGGCCATTAGCCCCGAACTACAATGGGTTTCAGAGCACAAGATGGTAAAATCTACTATCGGAGTCATTACCAATGTAAGACAAGATCACGTAGAGGAAATTGGACCTGGACTTGGTGATATGGCAGAAGCACTAAAATCTACCGTTCCGCGGGAAGGAATATTGGTCACCGCAGAAAAAGATTACTTCTCTGTTTTTACGAAACAAGCAGAACAATTAAAAACTAAAATTATTTTTGCTGACCCTAACTATGTTTCCAGTAATACACTTGAAAAATTTAACTACATGAATTTTAAGGAAAATATTTCTATTGCCCTTCAGGTCAATAAGCTTCTTGGCGTAGATGAAGAAGTTGCTTTACGGGGGATATTAAAAGCAAATCCCGACCCTGGGGCTTTAAAGATCTTTGAATTAGCCAAAGGAGATAAAATTATATTTTTTGTCAATGCTTTTGCAGCTAACGAAAGAACATCTACTTTATTAATCTGGGAAAATATAAACAAGAAAACTTATTTACAAAACTTACCGGCCATAGCCATAATGAATAGTCGAGAAGACCGGGTCCTGCGTGATATTCAATTTGCTCATCTATTGGCCAAGGAAATTAACTTTTCCAAAATACTATTAGTCGGACCCCTAAGTAAATTAGTGGAAAGGACTCTTTTAAAATTAAAAGTATCCCCTGATAAGGTAATAAACCTATCAGGAATGCGTCATATAGAAGAAATATTGCAACTTGTTTTTCAATTTACTGAAAATAAAGTTTTACTTATTGGTTTTGCAAATACTCAGGGCATGGGGCAAAAATTTATAGAATATTTTAATGAATTTGGAGAAGAAAAATGATCTATCAGGCTATTGGAATAGGGGTAATGGTTAGTTTTGCCTTTTATGAAATTGTTGGTTTATCCCCAGGAGGGATAGTAGTTCCCGGTTACATAGCGTTATTCCTGGATCAACCAGTTAGAATATTCATTACTTTATCAGTAGCCTTGCTAACTTATTTTGCAGTAAAAATCCTTTCCAATTATATCATTTTATATGGCCGACGCCGATTTTTAGCCATGGTTTTGGTTAGTTTCTTTTTAAAATGGTTAATCGAAGAGATTATTATTAAAATGCCCATCTCTGGCATTGAACTTCGAAGCATAGGTTATATAATTCCAGGTTTAATATCCAATGAAATGAGAAGACAGGGTATCTTCCCTACGATTTATTCTTTGGTAATAGTATCAATCCTAGTTCGTTTAATTTTACTACTTTTTTTAAAGAGTTAAAAGAATGATTTTTAATTTAAAAAGAAATAAATTCACCCATCTATCTATGATAATAATTATTATTATTTCTATCTTGGGGTTATTTCTAATAGAAAAGACCAAAAACTTATCTCCAGCCTCTAATTATGCTTTAAAATTTCAGGCAGCTCAAATTATGAAAGAATCAATAAAGGCAATAAGGAATTATAAGGTAGAAAATGGCTTAACCATAGATAAGATAACAGACCCTAATCTTACCGGGCTAATCGGGGAAGAATGGACTTCTCTTACTACTACTTTAGGCAATTTAACCGCTAAAAGAACTGCCACCAATCCAGATTTTGCAGCCCTTTTAATAGATCTGTTCATAAAAGCAGGGCTTAAAAGAGGTGATGTAATTGCCATAGGGGCATCCGGATCATTTCCTTCTCTAATCCTGGCCACTCTATCAGCCGCAAAAGCTTTAGACCTAAAACCAATTACTATCTGTGCTCTGGGCTCATCTATGTGGGGAGCAAATACTCCTGCACTAACCTGGTTAGATATGGAAAATATTCTTTACCGACAAGGTCTATTAAATTATAGAACAGTGGCTTCTTCAATAGGAGCAGAAGAAGATAATGGAGGAGGATTAACCGAAGAAGGTAAAAATTTTATTTTATCTGCTATTCAAAGGAACCAGATACCTTTAATAAGAGAAACTACTCTTGAAGAGAGCATTCAGAAAAGATTGCAAGTTTATTTTGAAAATGCTAAAGAAAACAAAATTAAGTTATTCGTAAATATTGGAGGCGCTTCAGCTAATTTTGGAGAATGCCCAGAAGTACTTAAAATTCCACCTGGACTAAGTAAAAATCTTAAAATCTGTCATCAGCCAAATCGAGGCATAATTTATGAAATGGCAGAAAAAGATATACCCATCATTCATTTATTGGATATACGCAATTTAGCCCTTAAGAATGGATTACCTCTAGATCCAATCCCTGTGCCTGAAATCGGCAAAGGAGATATCTACTATCAGATTAAATACTCCAAAACTATTATTATTGTAGTTTTAGGAATAATAATAACTCTTTTACTAATTTTAAGATAAATCAAATTTAAATACTAATATTTTTATTATAAGTGTTAAACTAGGTAAAAAACCACAAGATTAGCAAGGATAATTAAAAAATATACTTAAAATAATTCACATTAAAATAAGCTGTGATAAATGGGTGTCTGCCCCTATTATTTTAAATTATCCCAAGTCTCCCAAGATGAATGCCTTTGTAGAGAGAATGAATGGCACGGTCCAGGGTGAATAGCTAGACAGATTTTACGAAGAGACCAGTGTAAGCAAGATTAATGAAATACTATATGATTGTCTAATAGAGTATAACTTCTATCGACCTCATCGAAGTTTGAATCTTTTGGCTCCTATTGAATATTGTAGTAAGTTAAATAACAGAGATGCGGAAATGGCGCAAATGTATTGGACTCAAACAGGGCATTGACATATATGCAAAGTAGGATATAATATAGGTATACATGCATGTATACATGAAAGTATACCTGTAATTTATTATAATAGGTGGAGAATATGACAAAAGTAAGTGCTGAAGAGAAGGTATATAGTTATTTATTAGGGCTTCTTATAGAACATAAGCTTAATCCCGGAAGTCGCATTTTAGAAAAAGAGATTATAGAAAAAATTAAAGTCAGCCGTACGCCTGTGAGAAATGCTATTATAAAATTGGTAGCAGACGGATTATTAGAAAAAACCCCGGAAAAAGGCGTCATAATACCCGTTCCTACAGGAGAAGATGTTAAACAAATATTTTTTACACGAGAAGCATTAGAGGGAGAATCTGCATTCTTAGCTGCAATGAATGTTACCGATGATGATATTACTTTTCTACAAATGATTCACGAAAAGGAAAAAGACGCATATCTTTCGTTTGATAAAAAAGCATATACCGAAGCAAATGAACAGTTTCATTTAAATATTGCCCGAATAAGTAGAAATAAATATTTGGAGCGTTTTATTAAACAAATATATTGGCGGACTCAAATCTTTGTTTTTTATTTTGATAGTTTTTACAATTATCAACCTGAGAATTCCAAGAAATATTTTACACCGTATGAAAGATCAAGTTTTAAAGATCATTCAGAAATCATTGATGCAATTGTAAACCATGATGCTGGAATTGCCAAGAAAAGAATGAGAGAACATATTTCTTCAACTTACAACTTATTGTTTAAACCCTGGCAGAAGAATTTATAAAAATAGGGATCAATATTTGCAAAGAAAAATTGTTTTATATTTCCATGATTAAAAATCTAGAAGGAGTAAATGTAAAAATGCATAATATTCTTGTTCTTGGAGCGGGCCGTGTAGCGAAGCCTTGCGTTCAATATCTTTTAAGGCATTCTGATTTTAAGGTTAGGGTTGTGGATAGAGATATTAACAATGCAAAGAGGGTTGTAGGTGACCATGGTCGAGCTGAGGCTTTTAAAGCAAGTAGAATTGAAGAATTTCAAACTCTGATATCTGAAAGTGATGTGGTGATTAATCTTTTACCGTCTTCCTTTGAACTGAAGATTGCTAAACTTTGTATAACAGCCGGAAAACCAATGGTAGGCACGAATTATGTTAGGGAAGAATTACGATCTCTAAATCAAGAAGCGGTAAAATCAAATGTAATTATCCTTTCAGAACTTGGACTCGATCCGGGTATCGATCATATGTCAGCAGTCCGTACTATACACCAGATTCAAAATAAGGGGGGAGTGATCAAGGGTTTTTACTCCTGGTGCGGGGCACTTCCTGCATCCGAATCTAACACTAATCCTTATGGATATAAAATTTCTTGGTTTCCTGCTGGACTTATTGGTACCTGTGAGCGGCCGGCTGAATTTTTACAGAATGGAAAAAAGGTAAATATTCCAGGAACTCACCTTATGGAAAAATATTCCTTTAAGGAATTTTCTGATCTTGGATGGTTCGAAGAATATCCCAATGGTAATTCTTTTCCGTATATTGAATTATATGGGTTAAATAAGGTAAAAGATATTTATAGGGCTACAATCCGCTACATTGGATGGTGTGAGACGATGAAAAAATTAGGCCTCCTTGGGATGTTTAAGGAAGAAGAAAAATCTCTTAAAGGACTATCTTACAAGCAATTCACAGCCCAATTGATTGGGATTTCCAATGACTCTGATTTGCCTGCAAAAGTAGCCGAATACCTTGGATTAGAAACTTATTCGACAATATTTAAAAAGATTGAATGGCTTGGATTATTTAGCAATGAACTTTTACCTTATGATAAAGGTTCAAATAAGGATATTCTGAGCTACCTCTTTTTAAATAAGCTGAAATTCGGAGCAGGCGAACGGGATCTCGTTATTATGCAGCATGAGTATATTGCTGACTTTCCGGCGGACAACCTGACTAAAAAATTCACTTCAACATTTATCGATTATGGAAATATTGATAAAAATACATCCATAGCCAGAACAACAGGAATTCCTCCTGCAGTTGGAGCCAAGCTTATTGTAGAAGGTAAAATAACCCGTAAAGGTGTAGTTATTCCTGTTTATGAAGATATTTATGGACCTGTTCTACTTGAACTTGAGAATGAAGGAATTAAATTCTTAGAGAAAGAAGAGTTATTATAATAATCTTTTTAATTGACATATTGAACGGCAATTTTTATCTATATTAAAAAATAGGAGGTTTTATTAATGAAAGGAAAAAAAGTTCTGCAGTTGGGTTTAGGGATGCAGGGGAAAGCAGCCCTGTATGACATAGTCAAAAGTGACAGTGTTTCTGAAGTCATCGTTGCAGACAGTTCACCTGATCTCAGTAGATACATAGCAACGATTGGATCAGAAAAAATCAAACCACTAAATCTTGATGCCACCAACACATCTGTCATTAGAGATCTTATGAAAAAGGTAGATATTGTTATAGAACTTTTACCTAATACTTTTGCCTACCCTATCGGGCAGATGGCTGCTGAGATTGGTGTTAATCTAGTCAGTTCTTCATATTTCGCTAATATAAACGAACAAGATTCGCGCAAGAGGCAACAAAGACAGAAAGATTTAGAAGAACTTCATAAAGAAGCCCAAAAAAAAGATATTTCTATTCTATGTGAATTTGGTATGGATCCTGGAATCGATCTAATTCTAAGCAAACAAGTTGTAAATGAGTTAGATGAAGTTCAAGTTTTTTATTCCTATGGTGCTGGATTTCCGGATAAGGGTGCAGGCAATAATCCTATTCACTATAAATTTACATGGTCTATTGCCGGTGTTTTGGGTTCTTATCTTCGTTCAGCGCGGGTAATATCCGAGGGTAAATCTATTGATATTAAGGCTGAAGACATGTTTGCCCCAGAAAATACACATGTTCTAAAAGTTGATGAAATAGGATTTCCTCTGGAATGTTTTGCAAATGGGGATTCTGCACACTATGCTTCACTCCTTGGAATCAAGGAGAAGGTTTTTAATATGGGGAGATACATTTGTCGTTGGACAGGACATGGGGCTTTCTGGTATGTCATGGCCAAAAGTGGATTAATTGACAATAAACCTGTGGAAGTAGAGGGTGTAAAAATATCACCTAATCGATTTGTTGCAGACATACTTGCTTCACAAAAGCAATTTTATTATGGAGAGAATGAAAGAGATGTTGCCCTGATAAGAATTGACGGCAGGGGATTAAAGAATGGTAAACCTACCCGGATTATTTACCAGATCATTGACAAGAGAAACCTTGAAACCGGATTTACATCTATGCAGAGAACTGTAGGTTTTACTGCAAGTATCGGTGCTCAGATGATTCTTGATGGTATTTTAAAAAAGAAAGGTTTGCTTTCTCCAATGGACGTGCCCTTTGACTATTTCTTGAAAGAACTACAAAAACGTGGTATGGATATTCGTCGCATGGAATTTGACTGGAAAGGAGAAATGGAACCATAAGGTTAAATTTTGTTAAGGGACATATGGGAGGGAATACCATTGTTCTCCTCCATGGTTCACAGATAGAGAAAGGTAGAGAACTTGAAACAACATTACACATTTTATCAGTGTTACTAATAGCCAAATAAAACTTGAAGGTCAGAAAGGACAACTCTTTTAATTTTAATTTATAAATCTGTTATTACAAATATATCCTTTTCACACAATCTTGTAAAAATTACTAATGTCGGAGAAATAGTAATCTGAAAAGATATCTCCTGCAAGACAAATATGAGATGTCTTTCTTTTTTAATTTTGAGTACTTCCTTACAAATTAAAAATAATAGAGAGAAAGGATGTGATTCTATTTGTATAAAGATGAAAAACCTATTATTGGGATATTATGTTGGGAGGAGGGTACCGCTCCACGTGGATTGGTTCAGTTAGAATCTTTCAAGGGAAACAGTACAAATCCCGATTCATACGATTTTCCGGTGATCTTTAGTCGTGTTCCAGGAGCTAATATCCATACAATATTAGAAAAGCCAGATATTGATGTTATGAAAAAAATGGTTACTTACGGAAAGAAGATGATAGAAGAGGGTGTAAGAGCTATTGTAACAAGTTGTGGATTTAATGCAATTTTTCAGAAAGAACTTGCAAAAAGCCTTACAGTTCCTGTCGCTACATCCAGTCTTATGCAAATCCCATTTGTGGCAACTACATTAAGTCCTTCCCAAACAGTTACGGTAATCACTGCTAACAAAAAGCTTTTAACTAGGGATCATTTTCAAAATGCAGGGGTACCTGACAGCCTCAATGTTTCAGTTCTGGGGATGGAAGAATGCTTAGAATGGAATAAAATATTTACCTCTCCAGATGAGAATATCGATTTGGATATTATTAGAGAAGAAGTAGTATCTACTGCAATTAATGCCTTAGAAAAAGATCCTTCTATTGGAGCGTTTGTTTTAGAATGTACAGATTTACCGCCTTTTTCACAAGGAATAAGAAAAATGACAGGATTACCTGTTTTTGATTTCATTACTATGGTAAGGTATCTAGTTGCTGCTATAGGTTATTATTAAAGTCTTATACTATTTAAACGAAATGAATAGGGAAGTTACAACATCATATCCTGAATTGGGATGAATGGATAATTGTTTAGAGATAAAAGAAGAGGTATATAAAGGACACCTGTTGTTAAGGGGATGTAAACGTAGGGACTTGGTTTTAAAGGGATTAAAGTTCAAAATAGTTTCGATTGGTCGTCTTGAGTTTATGGTTAAACCAGGTAAATGAATCAGTGCGGAGACTTCCTATATAGAATCAGTAATCAGAATTGCATCTGTGTTAATGAATTGCGATTATCTTAAAAAACCTTTTAGCCTGATTGATAGATTCTATAAGGTGTCTTTTTCGGATGGAAAGGAGGTGAAAGACAAGAAATTCTTAATGTTTAAAAAATTACAGAAAAAAATTTAAATCAAAAAAAGGAGTAATTTAAAAAATGGATGGAACGATAAATTATGGAATTATTTCTCTAATTCCGATTTTCCTTACTTTATTTTTAGCCTTTAAAACAAAAGATGCTGTATTTTCACTGATTATTGGTTGTCTTACTGGTGTTGTTATTGCTGGTGTTGATCCAGCTACAGGTCTTTCACAGCTATTTCAAAAGGCGTTGGGTAATGCAGACTTTATTTGGGTCATGATGATAGAAGTATCTATAGGGATTATGATAGCTTTTTATTTTCGTGCGGGTGTCATCAAGGCTTTTGGTGATTGGGCAGCTACTAGAATCCGTTCACGGCGGGCCGCTGCCGGCTTCGGTTGGCTTTTAGGCATCTTCGTTTTCTTTAGCGATTATTTTAGCCCGCTCTTTAGTGGTCCAATTGTAAGGCCACTGACTGATAAATATAAGATTTCCAGAGAAAAGTTAGCTTACCTTCTTGACTCGGGTAGTGCTCCTGTATGTACCCTTATCCCCTTGAGTGGCTGGGCGGTTTATATTGCTGGTCTTTTGAAGGGCTATGGACCCATTACGAATGTGGGAGAGGGCATGTCAGTATTTATAAGAGCAATTCCCTACAATTTTTATGGTTGGTTTGCTGTTATTCTCACAGGTCTTATTGCCTACAATATAGTTCCTGATTTTGGTCCTATGAAAAAAGCTGAATTACGTGCAATGAATGAGGGGAAGGTTCTCCGTGATGGCGCTATGCCTCTTATAGGCGAAGAATTGAATCAAATAGAACCTTTGAAAGGCAAAGAAACAAGTCTCTTGTTCTATCTTTTTATCCCTGTTTTAATCATTATTAGTATTGCTATTGGTACATTTATATTTCTTGGTAGCACAAAGATTCTTGAGGCGTTTTTTGCAGCAGTAATGTATCAGACGATTGCTATGACAATAGGAGGCTATTTCAAGGGAGTTAAAGATGGAATGGATTTAGCAGTCAAAGGTATCAAAGGTGTTCTTCCTGCTATCATGATACTTGCGTTGGCCTATTCTATCAATACTATCTCTAAAAGTTTGGGTGCTCAAACATATATTATTTCAATTACCAAGTCATGGATGACTGCAGGGATGCTTCCGGTTATTGTTTTTGTTACCGGTGGATTAATTTCTTTCTTTACAGGAACATCATGGGGTACCTATGCCATTCTTACTCCTTTTGCTCTCCCAATTGCTATGAGTCTCTCCGGAGACACCGTTTCTACTGTTGTGCTTGTAACCATAGGTGCGATAGTTGGCGGAGGCCTTTTTGGAGACCATTGTTCGCCGGTTTCTGATACCACTGTCCTTTCCTCCCTGGGAGCAAGCAGTGATCATATTGATCATGTGACGACTCAGCTTCCCTATGCATTAACAGTTGGTGTTGTTGCTGGTATTTTCTTTGTTATTTTGGGAACAATGTCTGTATAGTAGAAGATTAGATACTATTTTCCATTAAGCTTGTCTATATTGTCCTATAGATGGTATAGACAGGCTTAATATTCTTTATACGATATTTTTAAAAAAATATTTCATTTTAACTGAACCCTGATCGAAGAAAGAGGTTGTGCTTGTGCTTTACTATATATTTTTTAGAATTCTAATAGGAGGATAAATTAACTCTTTTAGTTTATGGGTTTTTTGTTATTCTTATATAATTTTACTCCAGCAAAAAGTTCCAAAGATTTCAAATAAGGTGAGCCAGGTAATAACATAGACAGAACTTCTATATTGAGGTTCTGCTCTTTTAAATTCTTAACAGACCCCAATTGCTTCTTCTAACTTGTGACACACTTTTTCAGTCTCTTCACACATGCAAAAGTTGCGAAACTCGTCTACTAGCCTCCACCATATATAGATAAATATCAGCCCTTGGCTTTTGTAATCCCTAAAACCTTATTTTACAAGACTTTACTGAACATGGTAGAGGACGGTTTAATTAATAAAGAGAAAAATAGAGAAACAGAAAAACTGTTTTTTAGTTAAGTAAGAGAGATAAATATATGTAGGATTAGAGCATTATCCGTTTTTATAGGAAAAATGGCAAGGCTCTAAAACGCAGTAAACATAAGGGTTTCTGCGTTTTATTGTTATATGGGATGTTGATAGTAGCCCAAAATAGGGAGAAAATGGGGCAAAAAATGGATAAAAGTAGCATTTTTAGGAGGCTAAAAGCCTTACAAAATAAGGGTTTTAGCGAAAAATTGCCGTAGCTGCGTTTCTTGAGGTTGCCTAAGGTGATTGTTCCTGTTTTTGAAATAGCTGTTTAAGATAGCTTAAAATGGCTTATTTTGGATGTGGACGGAAAGCCTTATTTTATAAGGGTTTCCGTGAGGTGGTTGTCAGAAGAATCGTCCCCATGACGACTGTTATTTTCGTGTAGGGTTTGATTTTAAAAAATTAAACTTAATAAGTAAAATATCAATGGAAATGGGAAAAGGACCTGGGGTACTCGTGGCATATTAGGCGGACAACTATTTTTATCTCTATTCAATTTTCCACCACAAAAACTAAAGCATTTAATGGAGCGAGCCCAGTTTATAGCTTTATTAGAGCGAGAGGGAAATATTACCCGTGTCATTGATGAGAAATAATTTAAAAGTAAAGAATCTTTTTTCAAAAAGAAGGACTTTTGACAACCGATACAGTATAAGTATATTTAAAACATATAATTTAATATCAGGAGGTTCCATTATGGGAACATCGGGGTCAGGCCTCACAGGTTCACAAAAGTAAAGGAAAATTGTTTCATTAAATAAAATAGAAGGAAAATTTTATTAAACCATTAAAATCCCTAAAGAGGAGATTAAATTAAGGTATTTAAGGAGTAAAATGATGAAAAAAAATAAAGCAAAGGAAAAATTGATAAACGGAGAACCGATATTGGGTATTTTTCAAGGATTTAATTCTATGGATTTAACTGAAATGTGTGGTTACTCGGGATACGACTTTATTATATTGGATACAGAACATGGCCCAATGTCAGCTGAAACATGTATTCCAATGATCTGCGCAGCGGAGCGAACCGATATGGTTCCGGTCATCCGCGTCAGTGAAAATGAAAAAAATTATGTTTTAAAGGCATTGGATGTGGGGGCAACGGGAATCGTTTTTCCCATGATTAGCACCGTAGAAGATGCTAAAAAGGCAATATTTTTAACTAAATATATACAAAAAGGAGATGAAAAAAGAAAAAAATTTAGAGGAATGATAGGTATAAGCCGTGCAGCCGGTTATGGGTTTACCAATGATTTAAATAAGCATATCCAGACTTCAAACAATGAGATAATGATCATTGTGCAATTTGAAACCAAAGAAGCGATTGAAAATTTGGATGAAATCCTTAAACTTAAAGAAATAGATGTTATTCTAATAGGTTCATTGGATTTATCCCAATCACTGGGTTACCCGGGAGAAGTTGATAACCCGCTAGTAAAAGATATAATAAAAAAAGCGATTAAAAAAATAGTAAATGCCGGAAAAGCAGCCGGTATGGTTGTAGCATCACCGGATGCGATAAAATACTGGCTTGATTTAGGAGTAAAATTTATTACCTACCACCAGACTTACATCATTAGAGAAGCCTTGGAGAATCATATAACTAAATTCAGACAACTGCTGTCAAAGTAACAATAAAACTAAAACGTCATAAAACACCAGATGAAAAAGGGATGTTAGCGGTATTAATCGCTCCGGTTGTCATTTATCTTTTCTATTCTGTAATACGATACTTTACTATTAAAAGAGCTTACGGGATCGACCATTTTGATAAAAACTATAACGAACCCTATGTGAAAGGAGGTATTTTTCGTTACACGGACAATGGGATGTATGTCTATGGTCTCCTGATTCTCTATTTACCCGGGTTACTTTTACTCTCGAAAGCAGCTTTGATAATTGCATTATTTAACCACGTTTATGTTTGGGTTCATTACTACTGTACTGAACGTCCTGATATGAAAGTAATTTATGGGAAAACACCTTAAAATTAGAATGTGACAGGAGATGGTTGTTAATGCCCAATAATCCGGTAATTTTTAGCGGAAGAGCGCCAAGAAGCTCTATATTTCTTGCAGGGTGAAAGTCCTTGTTGGGTAAGGTCTAGCCAACCACCCATATCGAGTGTTGCATCAAAATGGGTAACCATTAGATGAAGCGTACACAGGGAAACAGATAGGCCATAGGGAAGACCGTACTTCCTGAAGTGAATTATACAGCCTCGTAAATAAAAATTAATGCAGATGGCGACGTCGTTTTCGCAACGGAAGCCTATACAAAAGAATCGCAAATGGTGAGATTCTAAGAGGGTCTGTCGGGGTCTTGGCACATGGCATGTCTGTAGAGAGATATAAAGAACTTGGGAGACCCTATAAGCTCCTTAACAAAAGGTAAGTCTACCCGATGAAAAGAGAGGATGACTGATGGCATATAGGGAGTCGGATCAGCTCATAATACTCTATCAAATAGAGGAAGGGGCTGACAGAATACGTAGCCTGCAAAGGAAACATTTGCCGGGCAAGCAGGACTGGAGGAACAAATGCAAACCTCACTGCAGGGAATAGCAAAGAAGGGAAAACTGAATAAGAAGTATCGATTCCGTGATCTCTATCGGTTTTTAAATGAAGAGAATCTACTGGATTCTTGGAAATACCTGAACAACAAGGCAGCCTCAGGAGTAGATAAGATATCTACCAAAGAATTTGAGGCAAATCTGCTCACCAATATCCAGGGATTAGTTACAAGCCTGAAAGAGAAACGGTATCGGGCAAAACTGGTAAGGAGGGTGGACATCCCCAAAGGAAAGGGCAAGTACCGTTCTTTAGGTATACCTACCCTAGGTGACAAACTGATACAAAAGGCAGTAGCCAGAATACTTGAGGCGATATATGAACAAGATTTTCTTATCTGCAGTTACGGATATCGTCCCGCCATTGGAGCAAAAGATGCAGTAAAAGACCTATCCGCTACTCTGGCAAGAGGAAGTTATGGGTACATACTGGACGCGGATTTACGAGGATTCTTTGACCATATCAACCACCGGTGGTTAATCAAGATGTTAGAAGAAAGGATTGATGATAAACCATTTATCCATCTAATTAACAAATGGTTAAAAGCAGGAATACTCTCCACCGATGGTAAAGTATTGCACCCGGTAACCGGGACACCACAAGGGGGGATAGTAAGTCCGATACTGGCTAATATCTACTTACATTATGTACTTGACCTCTGGTTTCAAAAGAAGGTGAAACCTAACTGTAAGGGGGAAGCCTATCTATGTAGGTATGCTGACGACTTTATTTGTGCCTTTCGTTTCTATGATGATACAGAGGAATTCTACATGGCACTAATTAAAAGGCTTAATAAGTTCGGTCTTTCTCTATCGCCTGATAAGACTAGAGTTATAAGATTCAGTCGGTTTGAGAAAGGGACTAATTACTTTGAGTTTTTAGGTTTCGAATTCCGTTGGGGTACCAGCCGCAAAGGTAAGGATATGATTAAACTGAAAACTTCAAGGAAGAAATTACTAGCAAGCTTGCAAAAGTTTGCTCTTTGGTGTCGTAAATGCAGAAATCTTCGTCTCAGGAGAATCTTTAAACTGCTTAATGCTAAACTAAGAGGATATTACAACTATTATGGGGTTATCGGTAATTTTGCCAGTTTGCAAGAATTTTTCCGCCAAGCGATGAAAATCTTGTATAAGTGGTTGAATCGTCGTAGTCAGAAACGTAGTTTCTGCTATAGTATATTTGACCAGATTGCAAAATTTTATCATATTGAGAAACCTAGAATTACAGAATTTTCTTATCAGTTTAAATCTTATTAGTTTTACTTTTACGGAAGCGAGTATTTCTGAAGAGCCCAGTGCGGTAATTCCGCACGCTGGGATCTGTGCGGGGGCAGTCGGGTGACTGGCTGTCCTACCGTGAAAACATGGGATTTAAGGAGTGCTTAACTAGATGGTCTTTGTTACCCTTAAAGATATAATAGATTTTTAGTTAAACATAAGGGGATAAATATATATAGAATTAGAGGATTATCTATTTTTCCCCAGTTTTTCTTCACGCGATGCTAAGTGGTAACAAAGTTGGATTTTTGGGAGCAAATGTAGTAATATTAATAAATAATGGACATCGATAAGGCAATATTAAAAAGTATAATATAAAATAAAATTAAGGGGACTGATTTATGGATGACGGAGAGTTTAAGGCGACGGTTAATTTTATTCAAGAGATCATTAACCAGGATAAAAAAACGAATAAACATAATGGAAGGGTTCATCTTCGGTTTCCTCCGGAACCTAATGGATACCTGCACATCGGTCATGCCAAGTCTATCTGCTTGAATTTCGGTTTAGCCGCACAAAATGGCGGCCTATGTAATCTCCGCTTTGACGATACAAACCCCAGCAAGGAAGATGTGGAATATATCGATTCCATAATCAACGATGTTCGCTGGCTGGGATTTGACTGGGAGGGCAGGCTTTTTTATGCTTCCGACTATTTTGAAAAGATGTATGATTACGCCGTTAGTCTAATTAAAGCAGGTAAGGCTTATGTGTGTGACCTGAGCCCCGAAGAAACCAGGAAGTACCGCGGAAGTTTCAAGGAACCAGGAAGAGAAAGTCCATATTGCAACCGTTCTGTGGAAGAGAATCTGGATCTGTTTCGACGTATGCGGGCTGGTGAATTTCCTGATGGTTCCCGGGTATTACGGGCTAAAATTGATATGTCTTCACCTAATCTGAACATGAGAGATCCCGTTCTTTACCGTATTTTAAAGGCAACTCATCACCGGACGGGAGATAAATGGTGTATTTATCCTATGTACGACTATGCCCATCCTCTTGAGGATTATTATGAAAAAATTACTCATTCCGTCTGCACCCTGGAGTTCGAAGACCATCGCCCTTTGTATGATTGGGTTCTAAATGCCTTGAATCTTCTAGATTTACCCCAGCAAATCGAATTTGCCCGTCTTAATTTAACTAATACGGTAATGAGTAAACGGAGACTTCGGAGATTGGTGGAGGAAGGCTATGTTACCGGGTGGGATGACCCCCGGATACCGACTATAGCCGGTCTGCGGCGTAGGGGCTACACCTCGGAGGCTATCCGAAACTTTTGCGATCGTATCGGAGTAGCCAAAACTAATAGTGTAGTAGATATCCGCTTTTTGGAATACTGTATCCGTGAGGATTTAAATATAAAAGCTCCCAGGGTTATGGCAGTACTAAAGCCTTTAAGGCTGGTTATCGATAATTATCCTCATGATATGGTGGAGGAGATGGAATCAGAAAATAATCCTGAGGATTCTACTGCCGGGAATCGTAAGGTACCTTTTTCCAGGATTCTTTACATCGAACGGGAAGACTTTTGTGAAGACCCGCCAAAGAAATATTTTCGCCTGGCTCCCGGTCGCGAAGTCAGATTAAAAAATGCTTATATTATCAGATGCGAAGAATTTGTTCGGGATGAAAAAACGGGAGAGATAAAAGAAATACACTGTACCTACGACCTGGAAAGCAAAAGCGGTATGCCGGGTGCTAAACGTAAAGTAAAAGGAACTTTACATTGGGTTTCCGCAGACCATGCTTTAAAAGCAGAGGTGCGCTTATATGACTATCTTCTGCTGGACCAGAACGAGGGAGTGGAAGAGCAGGAGGAAGGGGAAGATTTTATAAAGCAAATTAAGCCAAACTCCCTGGAGGTGCTGGATGATTGTTTAGTGGAACCCAGTTTGGCGGGAGCGGCTTCCGGAAACAGATACCAGTTCATGCGGAAAGGTTACTTTTGCGTGGACCCTGATTCGACATCGGATAAGTTAGTGTTTAACCGAATTGTATCTTTAAGGGATACCTGGGATAGAATACTTAAGGCCGAAAAAAATTGAATAATATGAGTTAATCTGTTATAAATAGATAAGTAAAAAGTTGTTTTTAGGCGGAAAAATATTTTATGGAATTTGTAAAAGATAAAAGATTAAATTTTATTATCAGCGCGTCCATTGGTATTGTTATTCTATTTTATGTATTAAGCAAGCTGAAGTGGTTATTCATTTATTTCAGTTTTGCTTTGATGTTAGCTTATTTCTTCGACCCTTTATATAAATTTCTTCTTAGTAAAAAAGCCCCGAAAGTATTGGCTATTATTTTTGTCTTTGGGATAATAATTACCTTATTAATCCTAATTATATTTTTTCTAATCCCCAGTTTAATTAATCAACTAAACATTTTATATAAAGAGATTCCTAAATTTATTGAAAATTACCAAAATCTAATTTTATCAATAAAACCACAACTATCAAAATTTATTGATCCGGCTGATGTAGAGATTTTACTCAAAGAAAATTTATCAGGACTACAGAAGAGTGTATTAGGTTTTTCCCAAAGCATTATTATTTATTTGTCAAATATAGTTTCCAGCATTACTTTCGGTATAGTTATTATCCCTTTGATCTTATTTTATCTAATGAGAGATATGTTTAAATTTAAAGAAAATTTGTATAAATTCGTATTAAAGAAAAATAAAAAGGAATTTATAGATGTGCTGGAGGAAATAGATCATATTGTCAGTGGTTTTATTCGCGGCCGAATAATAGTATGCTTTTGTGTAGGGTCCTTAATTGGCGTAGGATTGTACTTTTTAAATTTAAAATTTGCCTTGATTATCGGGATTGTTAGTGGAATTTTTAATTTTATTCCCTATTTAGGACCCATTGTGGGAGTTGTTCTGACTTTAATTTTTGCCCTGGGCAGCCCCTGGTGGGTATTGCTGATGATTGTAGTTTTATTTGTTTTAGTTAATCAGCTTGAGGCGATATATCTTAATCCTAAAATCTTGGGACAGGGATTAGGTTTACATCCTTTAACAGTAATCTTATCGATGTTGATTTGCGGTCAGTTATTAGGAATATTGGGAGTATTGGTGGCTGTTCCTTTGGCAGCTATTTTAAAAGTTTTAGCAACCAGATATTTAGTGCAGGAGGTATAGAATAAGTTATATGAAAAAGATACTCCGGATAATTTTAATAACAGCCTTATTTGCGATTTTATTTAGCCCTTTTCCAACTTTAGCTCAATCTTCAGAAATAAAGATATTATTAGATAACCAACCTCTCGAAACAGTTGTTCCTTCAGTTATTGAAAATGACCGATTATTTATTTCAGCTCGTAATGTAGTAGAAACTTTAGGTGGAAGAATTACCTGGTTTCCAGCTTTAAAGTTAATGACTATAAATATTAATAACCGTACAGCCCGCTTAGTAATTGATGACCCTTCCTTGGAGATAGACGAACAGGTAATCCCGTTAGAAATGCCAGCCAGAATTATCGATAATCGGGTAATGATTCCCCTGGAAGTGATTAAAATTATTGCCGAAGTAGATATTAAATGGGACAATCAGGCTAAAACTTTATTTATTAATACCATAAGGCCTTATCTGTTAGAAGTTAGAAGTTATTCTCATCCCGATAAGACCAGGGTAGTGATAGATTTATCTGAAAAGACAGAATTTAGAGCAGATAAGTTAATAAATCCGGATAGAATTTTTATCGATATAATGGGTTCTATTGTAAAATTAGAAGATACCTCCAAACAGATAAAGATAGATGATGGGGTAGTAAAAACAGTAAGGACAGCTCAATTTAATGAGGAAATTACTAGAGTTGTATTTGACCTTTATCAGGAAGCCAGATATGATCTTTTCAGCCTTATTGAACCCGATAGGGTGGTGATTGATATATTCAAATCAGGTGAGCAGGCAGCTATTTCTGAAACTCCTCCCGCAAAGCCCGAAGAAATACCTGCTCCCGGACCTGAGATAACCGGCAAGAGAGTAGTAATTATTGATCCCGGGCATGGAGGGAAAGACCCGGGAGCGATCGGACCTACCGGCTTAAAAGAAAAAGATGTAACTTTGGGAATCGCTCTTTATTTAGAGAAATTGTTAAAAGGGGTCGGTATTCCCACTTATTTAACCAGAAGTAAAGATGAATTTGTTTATCTGGAAGATAGAACAAATTTCGCTAACCAGAAAAATGGTTTTATATTTGTAAGTTTACATGCTAATTCGGTTTTAAATCATCGTCCCACTGCTCAAGGAATAGAGACCTTCGTGTTAAGTTCCAAATATATGGGTGCTTCTGCCAGAGATGTAGCAGATAGAGAAAATAGAGCTAGCAGGGCACACCCGGAGTTAGATACAGATTTAGCTAAGATCATCGCTGACCTGGAAGAGAGCGCTAACATCAACTACAGTTTTGATTTTGCTGATATTATCCAAAAAAAATTAGTAGAGTATCTAAAATTAGAAGACAGGGGAATAAAACAAGCTCCTTTTGTTGTATTAAAAGGAGTGAATATGGTAGCAGTTATTGCAGAGGTAGCTTTTCTTTCCAATCCTAAAGAGGAAGGGTTACTAAAAACTAATAAGTTTAGAGAAAATGCTGCTCAAGCCCTGTTCGAAGCAATAAAATATTATATAGAAAATACCCCTGATAATGGCGTATAGGATTAATCATTATGGCGAAAAACAGAAAGTCAAAGAAGAAAAAAAATAATCTAAAAATTATTTTTACATTATTAGCATTTGTGCTAATTCTATTTTTTAGCTATACCATATTTAATAAGTTTATTGTTCCTGTCTGGGAAAGATACAAGGAAAAACCTGTTGTTACCAAGGAAGTTCCTTACAAAGAAGAAGAAATAAAAGAAGTTCAACCTGTGCCGACAGAAGAGATGGTCGAAGTTAACCTTTACTTCTCTGATTCTCAAGCGATGTACTTAGTTCCTGAAAAAAGAAAAATACCACAAACCCCTTCTTTGGCCAGACAGGTAGTTATTGAGCTGATAAAAGGTCCGGAAAATTCCAGTCTTTATCCAACAATTCCCAAAGAAACTCAAGTCAATGAAGTATATATTGCTGATGATATTGTCTATATAGACCTGTCTGAGGAAATATTTAAAAATCATCCCGGAGGAAGCAGTGGTGAGTTAATGACCGTCTATTCTATAGTTAATACTTTAACTGAAATTACTCCAATTAGAGGTGTTCGGATATTGGTAGAGGGAAATGAGAAGGAGAGTTTAGTCGGACATATAGATATCAGTATGCCTTTAATTAGAGACGAGAATTGGATTAAACCGGAAAACTAAAATGGTTAATATAGAAAAATAGGAAGTGACAAAGATTAACATTGGTGATTTATCTTTAATTTTTAGAAATAAGATCGTAATAATTGCATTTATAACCTGGGTTTTAAATCAGAGTTTAAAGCTAATAATATTTTATATTACCGAAAAAAAATGGGATATTAGGAGATTTATTGGAGCAGGAGGGATGCCCAGTACTCATTCCTCTCTTTCTGTGTGTGTAGCTACTACCATTGGTTTAAAAGAAGGCTGGGATTCTCCTTTGTTTGCTTTAGCTTCTGTCATAGCTTTTATTATTATGGCCGATGCAGCCGGAGTGAGGAGAGAGACGGGAGAACAAGCTAAAGTATTAAATAAAATTATTTTAGAATTTTTTAAAGAAATAAAATTAAAAGACAAGCGTTTTAAAGAATTAGTTGGGCATACTCCTTTTGAAGTTATAGTAGGAGCCTTTATAGGAATTGTAATGGCCTGGATATTATGCGCGGTAATTTAATTTATAATTTGATTGTATGGGAACTTCCTTTTTCCGTAATCACTAATCAGTATCTCGCATTTCTTAAGTATTAGTTATCCGGTTACCTGGTTAGCCAGTTTGCCGGTTAATGATTAGTTAACCAGGCATCAGTAAGGACAGGTGTATGTAATTTACCCCTGCTCACCGAGAACCGAGAACTGCTAACTAAAAACTCGTATTTAATACTAACGGCTATTCACTATTCACTAACGACTAATTTAAGAGGTGAATTTATAGATTTGAAAAAATTAACGAAAGAACGCTTAGATATATTACTGGTTGAAAAGGGATTTTTCCCCACCAGAGAAAAAGCTAAAAGTGCGATAATGGCTGGAGAAGTTTTAGTTGATGGAGAAAAATTTAATAAAGCAGGACGAATAGTTAAATTCGATAGTAATATTTCAGTAATAAAGAAAGATACTGTTTATGTAAGCAGGGGTGGTGAAAAATTAGAGAAAGCTATAAAAGAGTTTAACATTTTGGTCAAAGGAAAGAGAGTAATAGATGTTGGTGCATCTACAGGGGGTTTTACCGATTGCCTTTTAAAATCCGGAGCTGAAAAAGTGTATTGTGTAGATGTAGGCTACGGACAGTTAGCCTGGAAACTGCAAAAAGATAGCCGAGTCGTAGTTATAGACAGAACCAATATAAGATATCTTACTGCAGATAAATTTGATGACCTTTTTGAATTAGCTACCATAGATGTCTCCTTTATTTCATTAGATAAAGTCCTGCCATCGGTGTATAATTTAATTAAGGAAAAAGGAGAAGTGGTGGCTTTAATCAAACCACAGTTCGAAGCGGGACGGGAGTTCATTCAAAAGGGCGGGATAGTAAAGAAGGCAGAAGTTCATCAGATGGTAATTGAGAGAGTTGGCGATAAAGCGCAAAAAATGGGTTTTAGTATTCAAGGTTTAACTTTTTCTCCTTTAAAAAAAACTTCCGGTAATATAGAATATCTCATCTATTTAGTAAAATATTCTGGAAAAGATAAGATAAATAATTTCCCTCAAATTGTTGAAGAAGTGGTAAAACAAGCTCACCAGAAACTTTCTCCCAAAAAATAATATTTGGAGTGAAGTTTTTGAATATAAATGAAAATGCTGTTTTAATCTTTGTTTTATTTATTAGCGGAGGGATAATATGCCTGGTTCTATTTATCAAGACAAGCAATTGGTTAAGAGCTAAGAAATTAAGGAAGAGATTTTCTAAAAGCAGGCAGGCGGAAAAAGAAGCAGAGAAAATATTAAGAAAAAACGGCTATACGATTATAGATGCCCAAAAAAGCAAACCACTCCTTATAACTATCGGCGATAAGATTCATCGCTACTTAGTGCGGATAGATTATTTAGTAAGGAAGAGAGGGAAAGTCTTTGTAGTAGAAGTCAAAAGTGGAGAGAAGATTCCCTATATTACCAACCGGGAGACCCGAAGACAGATGTTGGAGTATTACCTTGCTTACCAGCCGTGCGGCATTCTTTTATTAAATATGAAAAATAAGAGTATTTCTGAAGTTAAGTTTCAATTCGAAAGCACTAGGCGTCAAAAGGCAATAAAGTTAGTATATTTTTTAGCAGGAGCAATTTTTAGTTTGGTCTTATATTATTTGCTTCAAGGAGGGTGGAGATGAAATTAGACAGCATTGGTTTAATAGTGAATTATAAAAAAGAAAAAACCCGGGAAACAGCCTGCAGGATAATTGATTGGCTGAATTTTAAAAAACTAAAAGTTTACATAGAAGGAGATAAGGGTAAAGAAATTGGGAAGGAAGAATTAGACTGCCCTACTGAAAAATTTCTTAAAGAAGTTGATCTAATAATCTCTTTGGGTGGAGACGGAACTCTCCTTAGAGCAGCCAGATTAGCCGCTGCCGAAGATATACCGATTTTTGGAGTGAATTTAGGAGGATTGGGTTTTCTGACTCAAATTAGCATCAATGGCCTGGAAAAGTCTTTAGAGAAACTGTATCAGGGGAGATATTTTCTTGATGAGAGAATGATGTTAAGTTGTATAGTGAAAAGAAAAGAAGAAGAGATTAAAAAATTTACTGCCTTAAATGATGTAGTTATAGGTAAGGGAGCTTTTGCCCGAATTATCTGCCTGGCTACCTATGTCAACAATGATTATGTTATTACTTATTCGGCTGATGGATTGGTTGTCTCTACTTCTACGGGTTCTACCGCTTATTCTCTTTCTGCCGGTGGCCCTATTGTTGATCCTAATATAAATTCCATAATACTTACCCCTATCTGCCCCCATACTTTATCTGCCCGGCCTTTTATTATCGGTGAAAATGACCAGGTAAAAATAACTTTAGAATCAGGTGAAGAAAAAATAATGGTAACCATAGATGGGCAGGAGGGCTTTATCTTAAAACCAAAAGATGAAGTGATAATAAAAAAATCAGGCCATAAAGCCCGGTTAATTACTTTTAAAGAAAAAAGTTTTTATGCTATTTTACGGGAAAAATTAAGATGGAGTGGACAGATTAATAAGTGATGAGTGAAGGTAGAACAATAACGGATAGCAAAACTAGCGTGGAGCGTAGAGTGTTTAGCAGGGAAGAGTTAATTCGTTACTAACCAATTAACCAACTAACTAGCTATCCAGCTAACTAATTATTTATACTATGAGGCGGATACAGAAATAAATGTTATTTCAATTAAATATAATGAACATGGCTTTAATAAAAGAATTAAATATTGAATTTGAGGAAAGATTAAACGTTTTAACCGGCGAGACCGGAGCCGGAAAATCTATTATCATAGAGGCGATAGATTTAATTTTGGGAGGTTCTGCTGCTTCTGATTTAATTCGAGATGGAGAGGATAGTTTAGTAGTTGAAGGCTTGTTTCTGCTAGCTCCCCAAGAAAAAGAACTAATAAGTAATTTAAATTCAGATATGGAAATTGTTGATAAAGAGGTGAGGCTGAGTCCTTTTAGACCAGGAAAACTCATCAACAGCCAAGTATGTTTCAAAGCCAAGATTTTCTATTGCCTTAACAATCTCTCTGTGACTTAAAGAAAAGGGGTCAAAGGCTCCTGGGAAAAAAGCTATTTTGTCCGGGGTTTCAAGGTTTATGTTTCCCCTGAAAAAATTATAATCAGAGATAAATTTATACATATAATTAAGTCCGATGCAATTTATTAAAAACATCAGGCCTTCTTTAGTTACAGGCGTTAACAAAGTAAGAATTTTTTTAGCAATAAGTTGAAATATGTGGTTCTTCTCTTCTAAGCTGAGATGTCTTGAGCCAAATATTTCCTTACCGATAACTCTAAATGCTGCCTGTTTAACCTTTAAATTATAGTGCACAAAGCCATTTAAAAGGATACCAATCATCTTACAAAGTCTGTTTTCGTATGATTTCTCTTTTTCTGAAAATCTTTCCCGGTACTTAGGGTAATTAGTAATGGCAATACCAATGGTTCTAAGCAGTAATGAGCTTAATTTAGGATCTGACTGTTTGATTTTTTCTATTAAATCATCAATAAGTTCCTCTAACTCATTAGGTGTGAGATAGAGTATTAATTGACCTAAATAGTAAGGAATATATTTAGTAAATTGATAATCTTCCATTTCTAAAGCCCGCAATAGTTCAATGGCTATATCGTTCCTCTGCTGAAAAGATAAAGAAGGCATTAAATCTACCAGGGATTTACCAGCCAAATTTCTAATATCTTCTATGCCGCTAACTTTCAAAATATTACAAAAATGCAAAGCGGTATAGATTTCTTCCTGTTTGCTTTTTAAGGTATGTTCTAATAAAAGTTCTATCTGAATTTTTTTAATTATTCCACTGGTTGAAGTTTTAAGGTTGCTTAGAAATATATACTGTATCTTTTCTATATCTTTTCGATAAAATTCGATATACTTTTTTACCATGCTTTCGTCTAAACCTAATAATTCAACTATCTTCATGTTTAAATAATTTTCAGCAGGGAGCACTGAGGCAGAAATATTACCGGTAAATATCTTTCTTAAGTTATTTATAAATCTAAATTCTTTATCAATCTGAGTTATTAAATCGTAGATTACTTCTAAAGCAGTAAGCCTGAGATTGTGATTCTCTTTCTTCAACATCTTTATAACATAATCAAATAATACCTTTACAGATTTTTCATCTGAACAAATTGATATATGTTTGGCGGTTTTTATCAAACACAGTTGAGTTTCTTCATCGGTATACAGGTGCTTTTTATAGTGTTTTAAAATAATTTTTCTATAATTGCTTACCTGATAATTATTGCGACAGTTAGAAAAAAGGGAAGAAATCATATTCTCAGTGCTATTAATAATCCGGGATTGATGAAGAGCAATCTTTTTATGGTCTGGCTGTAAAAAATATTTTAAATATCTTTCCAATAAATTAATACTGGTAATCGCGGGAGGTTTTAGAGTAACATTTTGAGGAATCTCTTTGCGGTAATCTTCGTCAAAACTGGCAATCAATAAACCGATAAGATTTGCACTTCTCCTTCTTATTTCATCTTCCGGGTGAGTCAACTGTTCGTATAAATATCTCAAGGTAATCATCTTTTGATTTTGAGTCAGATAGGTGGAATATTTATTAAATATTTGTAGATATTCCCGTAGATTGTTCCAATCTTTTTCGCTTCTGGCTAATTCTAAAAGTGAATTAAGAGAAGATTCATTTCGAAGCTCGTGCATTAAATTTATATTATGTTCTATAGAAAGAAATTTTATATTTTGGATAACTTCCTGGCCCTGCATGAGAGGATAATACGGGTTTCTATCTTTTTTGTAAGAACTAATCTCTTTATCCTCTACATCCACATTTACCCCTAAATTTATCATATAATCTTCAAAGTCTTTTAATTTCTCATAAACCCGGCAATATCTTTTTCTTTTTTTCTCATCGACATTATCCAGTTTGCCTAAGATTACTTGAAAAGAATCTTTCAAGCTAAAAATTTTCATCTTCTCTTTGTGGCCGTTATTACTATTTTTAATCCGAAAATCAGAATAAATTAATATAAGTGATTCCAGGGGCAAATTTTCTAATTCTAAATCCCAAACAGAATGATTAACTGCAATGTGTCCGATATAAGGGATATTATGTTTTTTAAACCACATATCAGTATAGTAATAATGTAAATAGGGAGTTCTTTCTACCTCAATATCTTTACATCCATATTTTCCGATATCATGTCCTGCTGCTGCTCCCGAAATCCTCCCCAAATCAACAGGAAGACCCAGATTATATAACTGCCTGCCGACAAATAAAGCAATCCAATTTACTCCACATATGTGGTCTAAAGTATTGAACTTTAAAATTTCCTGGCTTAATTTCATCATCTCATAGACATATTTATCATTAAATGCCTTTAAAAATCTTTTATATTCAGCAGGATTCTCCAGTTTGCTTTTTTCGTCAGAAGTTAAAAAATTAAGAGGAAATTTGCTGTAAAAAGCAGGATCACCGGACGACTTTTGGAACTTCAAAATTACTCTTAAAATTTCTAAATAGAGTAAGAAAGTTTTTCGGCAATTAGAGGAGATATCCTTAAAGGATAGATTTACTGTTTCAGGGAAAGATTTAGAGAGGGTAAATTGATACACCTGATGAATCCAATTAGTGGGATTATGTTCTTTGTCAATATTGACGATGATGCCCTGACATAATGAATATACTGCCTGACAACTATAATCTTTCTTTTTTACCATAGATGACAATTGCTTTAAAAATAGAGGATCTTCAATATATTTTCTAACAAACTCTTTATCTAAAGAGACATCATCTAATATTTGTGTGTGTAAAATCTTTTTAAATATTTTGTTATATAATTCTTTTACCGTAGTTTTATTCATTAATTACCATCCTAAAAGATTTTATGGTAAATATATATTAATAATAATTCTTTTATAATATTTATTATAACTGAAAACTACTGTATTTTACAATTAAATCAGGAACTTCTTCGTATCGCGTATTGTGTATCGAGTATTGCGTGAAAAAAACTAGGGAAAAAGAAGATAGAAAAACAAAAGAAATAAATATTCTTTTATCTTTCTTGCTATCCACTTAAAATTTACATCAATAAGATTTCCGTATTGAAGTGAAGTTATTTTTTAATTTGGAAATAATAAGGGGTACGGTATATTGTAATACCCTACCCCTATTCTATTTATTATTTTGCTTTTCTTGATATCTATTCTTATTAAAGAATAATTATACAGCTACAACTTCTTTTACTTCAGAAATTTCTTCCTTTAATGCTCTGCCAATGCCCATCTGTAAAGTCATCTCTCTCATTGGACATCCGCTGCAGGCACCGGTCAATTTTACTTTTACCACTCCATCTGTAGTCACTTCTACCAATTCAACATCTCCGCCATCTGCCTGAAGAGATGGTCTTACCTTCTCTAAAGCTGCTTCCACTTTTTCTTTCATTGCTTCCTCCTAATGTAATATTATTGTGAATCTGGTATCCCTCTTTTTAACGAGATAATGTTAGCATATTTTCTATACCTTGTCTATATTCGATATAATTAAAACTCTCTTACAGTAAATTCTTAAATTTTAAACCAAAGAGAAATTTCTCGTTCCGCCTCCTCAATGGTAGATGAGGCATGAACTAAATTTTGTAAAGCGCGCCTTTCTTTAGAAGAAAGGTCGGGTGAATCTATGGAAAAATCACCCCTTATTGTACCCAATTCCGCAAAAAGAGGAACCGTATTCCCAACTATTTTTCTTACAACTTCAATAGCATGGTTTCCACTTAAGATAATTGCGATTATTGGTCCTGAAGTTATTTGCTGAATCAACCATTTTCTAACCAGATTACCAACTTCCAGGGCATCATCAGTACCTAAATCCTCTGCAATATTTAAATTATATTTTTGATAAGTATCTACAGTCTTTTTACCAACAGATCTAATCCAATTTTTATCATCAGGGTAGTGTCGTCCGACAATTTTAGTAGTAGCATTTACTATTTTCATTTCTTCCAAGCTTAGTCCCACTCTTTCAAATCTCGTAATAATTTCCCCAACTAATCCCCTTTTAAATGCATCAGGTTTTATTAAAACTAATGTCTTCTCCATCCTTTAATTCACCTCTAATATTTTTCTCTTATTCCTTGTTATTAAATAAAAGCCTTTCAGCTAATTACCAAAAGACAGATAATTGTCTTTTCTCTACTTCACCATCAAAAATTTACAAAGTATTTAAGGGTGAAGTTAATGAAAGTATGGGTAATGAATGCCGGCCAGAATGACTTCCCTCGATAGGCAATATATCCGAACCACAATCCCATGGGAATACACATCAGTATCTCAATTTCTGGTTTTCCGATATGAAGAAGCACAAAGGGAACCATCTGTATGAGTATACTCGCCTCTTTAAACCTTTCCTTAAGCCCGAACAGAAGAAAACCGCGAAGTATATATTCCCAGAAAAAAAGAATGTATCTCGCCTAATTCTTGCTTAAAAATATTAATCATAATTCCTCCTTGCCCGGATAAGTCTATATTAATTTATATATTCGATAAACTTTTCAAAAATCCTTTTTTTCGCATAAAAAAGCATTTTAGTGATGCTAAGCTATTCAAGCGACAGTTCAAATCGCTGTTCGTTAACCTCTGTACCCCACTGTATTCCTTTGTGTTGTTCAACGAGTTCAAAACCACTCTTCTCGTAGAGGTGTTTCGCAGCACTAAGACCCTCAAAGGTCCAGAGGTATACCCGCCTGTATCCTTTGTTCCTACAAAAGTCGAGAGCTTTGTTAATGAGTTGGTTGCCAATACCTCTTCCACGCAAGATATCGGATATAATGAACCACCGAAGATGCGCTCCTTCTTTTTCGGCGTGAATCCCGTCGATGGTAATAGAGCCTTCAACACGATCTTTAAGTGATGCGGTCCAGAAACCATCGCATTTTTCATCATATCTCCCGAGGAACTCTGAAAGCTCAGTAGCCACCTTCGCTTCAAAGAACACCGAAAAATCCCAATGCTCGTGATAATAAGTACCATGAAGTTCAGCAACTCGACCGATTGAACCAGGGATATAGCCCTTTACTATTTTTATATTCGACATGCATTACCTCCCAATTAATTCTTCTCAACTCTTATCGTTTATAAAACCTTTTCTAAAAAACATCGCTTTAATTTAATTACTATACAAACTTACAAAGTCCTTCTTTTTATAATAAAATTTAAAAAAATAAAAAGCCCTTCAGCAAAATGCCAAAGGGCTGGTTATTGTCTGGCTCCCCCTATTGGAAACGTTTAGAACTTTTAAAGAGGATATGACAATAGGAAATATTAAATTAAATCAGTTAATTCTTCAATATTGGAGTAATATCTAAAGATTTAAATTAATAAAGTATTTATAAAATATTAAAGCCATTCAAGAAAGATCAAGGGGTTTTAAGTTGTTTTGTCCCCCAGACAGGGCGATTTTCCAGCTTTTTGTATGAGTAATAAAGTTGAAAAGCCGTATCAAAAGCTGGAAGAAGTTTCCGGATTATTTAGTTAGTACAATCATCCCTATTTTTTGATATTCCCTAAAACGATATTACATAATCCCATTACATCAATTTCTTTAAAAAATTTATTCCAGCCTTCTTCTCCTTCTAAAGTATGCTCAGGTTGCCCATAATTGGTAAGATAGACAATAATAAGATCATATTCAGGATCAATTAAAAGAAAAGTTCCTGCTCCCCCCATTTTTCCTATAGCTTTTTTAGATACTAAATCTCCAAAAAAAGAGTGAGGAGAAAAGGCATATTCCCAAAACCAAGTCTTGGGACCACTTAAAATATAGTGAAGATAGGAAGAAGGAGATTCGTATATATCAGAATTAGTTAATCCCTCAGTCATCTTCTTTACAGTAATTCTTCCTAAAATTCTTTGACCCTGGTAAATGCCCTGATTTAAAATCATTTGAGAAAATACAAACATATCTTTAGCGGTAGAAAAAAGCCCATCAGATCCAAGTACTTCACCTAAATAATGCTCTAAGTCCTGGGTAAGTTCTCCTCTTAATAGACGTCCACTATCTGATTTTCCGGTAGCTGCGCAATTTTCTTTGTCCTGAGGGTTAAACATAGTATTTTTCATTCCCAAAGGTTCAAAAATCCATTCTTTAGCAGCCAAAGACAGGGGTTTTTCCATAACCCGTTCCAATAATTTTCCCAAAATTCGGCAGGAAACATCACTATAAAAAATTTTAGTCTCCGGTTGATAGGCCAATTCTTGAGTATAATGCAAATTCCAGGCATTTTTTAAATCTCCCTTTGAGGCGGCTTCTTCACAGCCTACAGGGTCATCCAAAGGAATTCCTCCGGTAAAATTCAGAAGATCTCTTATAGTAACTTTTTCTTTCTCTTGGTTGGTTCCAAATTCCGGAATATGATTTATTATCCTATCGTCAAGATGCACCCTCCCCTCTTCAACTAATTTGAATATTAGGGGGAGGGTTACCATTACTTTAGTTATTGACTCTAGTGTCACGTCATACTTGCAATGTCGCTTTGATTGGCATATACTATCCTTCAATAAAACTATTGGAGGATACCATGAAGAAGTACAAAGTAACACTATCAAGAGAAGAACGGGAAGAGTTAATGTCTATTACATCCAAGGGAAGCCACCGCTCACAGAAGGTCTTAAATGCCTTGATTCTTCTGAATTGTGATGAGGGCAAATTTCAGAAGAGTAGATTGAAAAACGAAGAGATTGCAACCGTGTTAAATATCAGCTTGAGAAAAATTGATCGCGTAAAGAAACGTTTTGTTGAAGAGAGCATCGAGACAGCATTAAATGGTCACAAGGGGCAGCGTATTTATACTAAGAAGGCTGACGGAGACTTTGAGGCTCATCTGGTAGCCTTAAGTTGTAGTGAACCCCCATCCGGTTTTGCCAGATGGTCCTTGCGCTTGCTGGCAGACAAAGCGGTTGAGCTAAATTATGTAGAAAGCATTTCACATGAAACGATTCGTCGCGTGTTAAAAAAAACGAAATTAAGCCATGGAGAAAGCAGCAGTGGGTGATTCCCCCTAAGCAAAATGGCAATTTTGTTGCCCATATGGAAAAAGTCCTTGAGGTATATAAGCGTCCGTATGATACTAACTCCCCGGTAGTTTGTATGGATGAATCACCTAAACAGTTAATAAAAGAGACACGCCAGATAATAGCCGCTATCCCGGGTTATCCGGTTAGATATGACTATGAATATGAGCGAGGCGGAGTGTGCAATATCTTCCTTATGAGTGAGCCTTTGGCTGGCAAACGATTGGTCAAGATTACCGGAAGAAAAACCAAGCGTGATTGGGCGCTTTTTGTAAAGGAAATTGCACAAACATACAAAAACGCAGAGAAGATTACCCTGGTAATGGATAATTTTAGCACACATAAACCAGGATCTTTGTACGAGACCTTTTCGCCTGAAGAAGCAAAAGCATTATGGGACAGGTTTGAGTTTGTATATACGCCGAAACATGGAAGCTGGCTGAATATGGCAGAAATAGAACTTAATGTTCTTACCGGACAATGTCTAAACAGAAGAATTGATAATATTTCAGCAATCAGAAGAGAGACTGATGCCTGGCAGAATCATCGGAATAACCTGAATGCAAAAATCAATTGGCAGTTTACAACAAACAAAGCTCGGATAAAACTAAAACGTCTCTATCCGACGTATGAAATGTGACGTGACACTAGATTAAAAAGTGTATTTTCATTCACTCTGTCTGTCTGACTTGCTGAACCCTTCACCTTGGAACCGAGAGACAAATTTAGCACTACATCTCCTTGATGACCTATCAATACCTGACACCCGGGATATAATCCTTTGTCTATCTTTTTACCAATAAATTCTTCAACCTTTTTTTTCATCTTTTCTCTTACACTATCCTAGGAACTTTTTTCTTCTTCGATTTTTGGTTTAAAAAATAGTTGGGTTATGCCCATAATAATTATTGTAGGTAAAAACCATCCCAACCCTTGTCCTCCCAGTGGTAATTGGGAAGCAATTTTTGTGATAATATTAGAGGTAAGACCGTAAAAAGAAAGCATATCCCCTAAACCAAAGAATAAGGCAACAATTACTCCAATAGTCACTGCTTTTTTAATTTTGTCAAACTGATAATATAAGGCACTTAAGATTAAGACAACAATTGAAGGATATAATAAAACCAACCAGGGTACCGTATATTTTATAATTTTGCTTAATCCTATCAAACCTAAAGTAAATCCTATAATTGTAGCTAAAGTAACTGTTACCCGATAACTAAGTTTACCTTTGGTCATCTCTAAAAACATATCTCCGGCCATTGAAATGATAGCCGCTGCAGTAGTAAGGCAACTAAAAGCCATTATGATTGCAAAGCTGAACAAGCCAATTTGTCCTAAAAGTCCTTGGGCAATGTTGGTCGACAAAACTCCTATAGAGGCATCAGGGAAAGATGAACCTGAAGAAGCTCCCAAGTAAACCAGAACAGTGGAAGTGATTCCCAGAAGCACCGCTGTAGAAAATCCGATAATATTCAAATTTCTATTTTGGTCTTCTTTTGTTTTTATATTTCGAATATTCAATTCATGTAAAACCCATCCACCGAATAAGAGAGCTGCTATAGCATTCATCGTATTATAAGCTTCCAACATTCCGGTGCTTAAGATGTTAGTCGAACTTGGAGCTTGTGGGGCAGAAAGCGGAGTAGCTATTCCTTTTACCGCTAAAATAATCACGAATAAGATTAAGATCGGGGCAAGAATTTTTCCTAATTTATCGATAACTGTTGCCCTCGTATAAGCTACATAAAAACATATCAGGAAAAATACCGCTAAAGTAAGCCATAAAGGAACTGTGGGCAATAAAGGTAAAATGGCCATTTCATGAGTTGCGGAAGATACTCGTGGGAGAATAAAAAAAACAACGATAAGAATGGGGATGGCAGTATATATTTTTCCAAAAAAATTCCCCAAAGTTTTGGATGCAATACCCGTTAATGATTGATTCTGATGCGCACACGCCATATACGCTAACCATACTCCAATACTGTTAACAATCAAATATCCCAAGGCAGCAGTGAACCAGCTTGTGCCTGCGCCCCGTCCTAAAATAGGAGGAAAAATAAGGTCTCCTACGCCAAAATGAGAAGAAAACATTGCTCCTGATATTACTACCAAGGCAGAAATGGGTAATAAATTCTTTTTGCTCATCGTTCTACTCCTTTCACATTTATTTTATGTACTTATTATAAAATACTACATATATTTTGAAATTCCTTCTTTTTTTGTAAAATAATTCAAAAAAAATAAAAGCCCTTCGGCAAATTGCCAAAGGGCTGGAAATGTCTGGCTCCCCGGGTAGGATTCGAACCTACAACCCTCCGGTTAACAGCCGGATGCTCCACCGTTGAGCTACCGAGGAATATTACCATGTAATTATACTTAAAAAATCATGTTCAGTCAATATTTTTATTTAATTTTTATTTAATTAAAAAAATAATTTTTACTTTTATTTTTATTCCAAGTAGTCTTTCAATCTTTTACTTCTACTAGGATGTCTTAATTTTCTTAAAGCTTTGGCTTCGATTTGGCGAATCCTTTCTCTGGTTACTCCAAACTCTCTGCCAACTTCTTCTAAAGTATGAGGATGACCACCGGCAATTCCGAATCTTAATTCTAAGACCCTCTTCTCTCGATAAGTCAAAGTCTCCAAGACCTCGTCCAATTGCTCTTTCAAAAGCGTGTAAGTAGCAATTTTAGGAGGAGCGGGCGAATCTTTATCTTCTATAAAATCTCCCAAGTGACTATCTTCTTCTTTCCCGATTGGAGTTTCTAAAGAAACAGGCTCCTGGGCAGTTTTTAATATTTCCCTTACTTTGTCTTCAGTAATTTCCATATTTTTGGCTATTTCCTTAACGGTCGGTTCTCGTCCTAATTCCTGCAAGAGATGGCGTGACACCCTTATTAATTTATTAATAGTCTCTACCATATGAACAGGAACGCGAATAGTCCTGGCTTGATCTGCTATAGCTCTGGTAATTGCCTGCCTTATCCACCAGGTAGCATAAGTACTAAATTTATATCCCTTTTTGTAGTCAAACTTCTCTACTGCTCTGATTAGACCCATATTACCTTCCTGGATCAGGTCTAAAAATAGCATTCCTCTACCCACATATCTTTTGGCAATACTTACTACCAATCTTAAATTTGACTCTACTAATTTCTTCTTGGCTTCGTGATCTCCTTTTTGCATTCTTTTAGCCAATTCCACTTCTTGTTTAGCAGTTAATAATTTTATCTTTCCTATTTCCTTTAAGTACATTTTTACAGGATCATCTAATTCTAATTGTTTCACCAATTCTATTTCTAAATCTATTTTCTTTTTTGAAGAATGGGATTCAACGTCTTTATCTTTAAGCAATAAATTACCTTCTTCCTCATTTTCAACTAACTCAATTCCAGCTTCACTTAGAACATCGTATAAATCTTCTATTTTATCCAGATCTAAAATATCCTCTGCTAAATATTTTTCCATTTCTTTATAGGTTAAATATCCTTGCTCTTTCCCTACTTTAATTAATTCTTCCATTATTTTCTTTTTTCTCATTATCAAGCCTTCCTTCTCAAAGTAAAATTACCTGTTTAAATAAATTATAAAATTAAAATTTTAATTAATATTTTGACCTTTTAGTTGCCGAACAATTTCTCGTAATTCTTTTAAATCATCTTTTTCTATCTTTTCAGATATTTTTATCTTTTCATCGAGAATTTTCGCTCTTTTCTCGAGATTTTTTCTCTCTTGAGTCAACTTAAAATTATTTATTGTATCTACATATCCGGATATTATTTTCCCATCAAAAGTTATGGTTTCTTCCATTAAAATCTTAGAAATTAATTTTGCTGCCTTATCATCATTTAAACAGTCAATAACTTTTTGAGAATCTATTATTTTATCATCTTTTAAAATTTTTTCAATGGCTTCCACAATTTGACGGTGCAGTGGAACGGTAAAATCTTTTGCTTTCAACTTTTTTAAAATATCCCGGCCAATTTTTTCATTTTCCAGCATGCACCCGATGAGAATTTTTTCCGCTTTAATGTTCCCAGACTCAGAATTTAATTTAATAAAATTGTGGGAGGAATCTTTTTCTCCTCTTTTATATCTTTTTAGTTCGATTAAGATCGCTTCTTCGGATAATTTTAATTCTTCAGATATTTTTTTTGTCTGAGCTCTCAACTCAACCTCATTACCTATTACGCTCAAGGTAGGTAAAATTCCCTTAACAACTTTTACTTTTCCTTCTACGCCTTGAAACCCATATTTTAAATATAAAAGTTTTAACTTATAGTCTATTAAGGAAAGCGACCTATCAATTAAATTTTGAAAAGGTGTTCTTCCTTTTTTAATTAAAAAATCAGCTGGGTCATAACCTTGTGGTAAATCTATTACTTTAACTTCAAGACCAGCTTTTACCAGTAAATCTAAACTTCTTAAAGTCGCCATATTACCGGCTGAATCTGCATCATAAGCGATTAAAACCATATCAGTAAACCGTTTTATTAAATCTATCTGTCTAGCAGTTAAAGCTGTTCCCAGGGATGCTGCTACATTATTAAATTCGTATTGTTGAGTAATTAATACATCAGTATAGCCTTCTACAATAATTAGGTATCCCTTTTTTCGGATATCTTCCTTAGCAAATTTTAAACTGTATAAATTGCTCCCTTTGTTATAAACCAACGTTTCCGGAGAATTTATATACTTGGGCAAAGAATCATCTAAAACCCTGCCCCCAAAGCCTATTACCCTTCCCGCTAAGTTAAAGATAGGGAAAATTATTCTATCTCTAAAATAGTCGATATATTTTCCTTCTATTTTGCTCTTATTTATTATTCTGGCTTTAGTTAGCTCTTCGTAAGAATACCCTTTTTTCTTTAAAAAGTTAGTTAACGCGTCCCAGTCGGAAGGAGCATAACCTAATTTATACTTTTCGACACTAGTATCGTTAATTCCTCTTTTTTTTAAATAATTTATTATTTTTTTTCCTTGATTAGTCTTAAATAGACATTCTCGGTAATAATTTGCGGCCAAATTATTTAATTTATACAGTCTTTCTTTTTGTCTGTTAAGAATATTTTCTTTTTCTTCATCTACAGGGAGAGATACGCCTGATTTTTTAGCTAACATCTTCACTGCTTCAAAAAAACTAATTTTCTCATATTTCATAAGGAAATTAAAAACATTGCCCCCTTCTCCACATCCAAAACAATGAAATAACTGTTTTTCAGGACTAACCATAAAAGAAGGGGTCTTCTCTCCATGAAAAGGACATAATCCTTTAAAACTCTTCCCCGCTTGTTTTAGATGTACATATTCTGAAATAATATCTACAATGTCACAACGATTCCTTATTTCTTCCAGTAAATCATATGAAAATTTCAAATATAAACCACCTGCATATTATTATCGTTCGGTATAATTGATAAAATATTTTCTTTTTTAAAACTCCTAAATTTGTCTTTGTATTAATATATTCTACAAAAGTTTTGATTTTCCTCTTTTTTTTTAAAAATATTTCAAAAAAAATACTAGTTAATTATTTTTAATATAAATCAACTAGTTTAAGACAACTTGCTTTATTTTTTTTAGAAAAAATCATAAAATAAAATTAAAAATTTAGCTGTAAATTTTTATCCCCAGAGATTTTTTCTTTCTTTTTGACCTTTCCATACTTTCCACCGCCACCAGGACTTAACTTTAAAAGTCCCTTTCGAGCTAAAATTATATTTTTGGCAATCTCAAATCCTACTACCTGGCTGATTTCCTGATAAGAAGCTTTGTGCAGTATATTCATTTCGGTACCAAAATAATCAAACAATTTATTCAGGGTCTTTTTACCTACACCGGGTACAAATCCTAAAGGAACCTGGTGATAATAAGGTGGACGATGAGAAGGGGAAATAGACTGTTGGTAATCTCCAATTTCCACAATCCGATCAAAAACGCCTTTTACTATTTTATCACTTCCACATTTTTCGCATTTATAAACTGGGGGATTGCTGGTTGCTATATAATTACAAACCTCGCAAAAAGTTCGATGGTATCTACCCAGTTTGGGGTCAAGGCCGTAATTGGCGATTATCTTTCTTCCTTCTTTTCTCTGTAAGGCTAAAAGTATCTCTTTAAAATTTGCTTCCTCCAGTTCAATTATATTATATTCTCTGCCAATTTTAGGCAGGGAGTGTGCATCTGAATTAGTTAAAAAGGTGTACTCGGCTAACTCCTTTAAATGATCGGCAATTTCTGTATCAGCACTTAATCCCAATTCTATAGCAGGAATCTTTTTTAAAGTAGCCCTGCTAAACATCTCTTTTAGTCTTTTTACACATTTTCCATAAACACTTTTATGGGGTGTAAAGACATGAGCGGGAATTAATATTCCACCAATTCGATTAATAATTTTAAAAAACTCTTGAGCACTAATCTTACAGTTTTGACTGCTTAAACTTACGTTAGTGACTAAATGAGATAAGGTTTTACTAAATTCTTTTACATCTTCGAAATAAGGAAAAAAAGCTATTTGATGAGACAATCCTCCATTTGCTTCTTTGGTTTCAATTTCTGAGCCTAAAATAATGGTAACTTTATCCTGATAAATTAAGCCACCTTCTTTTAAGGATTTCATTTCTCCGCTGTTGATTAATTGGGAAATATCATCAATAACTTCGGGTGAAGCGCAGTCAACGATGCCTACAATGTCAATCCCTTTTCTATGTTTACATTCCTGGGCAATGTTGGCAAAGGTCAAATCTCTGGAAGCAGTTATTTTTACCGGAGCACCACTATTGCTTCTACCAATGTGCACATGAAAATCCATAAAATATGTATTCATTAATTAATTCTCCGATTAACCAATTTTCCGATTAACCAATTAACTCCTGTCTCCTGACTCCTGACTTCTTTATTATATTTTCTTAACTAGTTAACCAGGTAACCAGCTAACTAACTAGCAAGTATAATATTCCTATTATGGTTTTGGCGTCTTTAATAACATTTTCTTTCACTAATCTAAGGGCTTCATTTGGTTTAATTAGTTCAACTTCAATAAATTCGTCAGCATCTTCATTTTTATTTTTTTTCTCTAAATCTTCTGCTAAAAAGAGGGTGAGTTTTTCATTGCAAAAACCGGGGGTAGAGAAAAAAGTTATTAGCTTTTTAATCTTTCGAGGATAATAACCGGTCTCTTCTTCTAATTCTCTCCGAGCACAACTAACCAAATTTTCTCCCTCTTCCAGTGTTCCTGCGGGCAGTTCCCATAAAACTTCATCTGCCGGTTTTCTGAACTGTCTGATCATTACTATCTCTTTTTTTTCTGTTAGGGCTAAAATAGCTACTGCACCGGGATGTTCCACTATTTCTCTGATAGTTTCCCTGTCATCAGGTAGTTTTACTTTGTCCTGACGAAGATTAATAATTTTCCCTTGATAGATATAAGCAGAAGATAAAGTTTTTTCTTCCAAAGAATCTTCCCTATTCATTTAAGTTTTCTCCTGAGGTTACGACATTTATGATAGATAAAATATATTCTGCTGTATTTTTTAAATTTTTGACAAGAATATATTCATCTACTGTATGCACTTTTTCCATACCTATTGCTAAAGCAACTGAGGGAAGTCCTTTTTTATTAAATACATTGGCATCGCTCCCCCCACCACTCGCATGAAATGATGGTAATAATCCTATTTTTTTTGCCGCTTTAATTGCTATTTTAACTGTTCTATCATCAGAAGATAAATTATAGCAATCATATTCTTTGTTAATCTTTATCTCTGCTTTTGCTTTAAACTCCTGAGCAGTATCTTCAGCAATCTTTTTTAATTGTTCAGTATATTTTTCTAATTTTTCTTCGTTTCTACTTCTAACTTCTCCTTTTAATGTTACCTTATCGGGGACAATATTAGTAGCTTTACCGCCGGAAATAA
>ASPA01000002.1 GCA_000405605.1 Atribacteria bacterium SCGC AAA255-G05 | reverse complement strand
GTCGAGTATTTTTTGAAAATGTAGCAAAATCTCCAGAAAAGTATGATATTTGGGAAGATTATTTTCCTGAAGGATGGAAAATAAAGAAGAGTAATTATGAAAAAAATATTATTGCAAGAAAATTATGTAGTAAATTTTTACAATGGGCTCGAGATATAGTTTTAAGCGATAAAAAAGAACTTGCTCCGGATTTAGGTGATATATCGTCAAATCTTTTTCCAGAAGTCGAACCTTCTTTATGGATTACTATACTCTTACTTTTTGTTTATTCTCGTTATAAAGACAATAGAATGAAAATGAAATCTCTTATAGAGATAGAACACTCCTGGGATTTCGGCCCTATTTGGAGAGTTAGGATTAGAGATCTTTCAAATAGCAATGGAGAAGCTATAAGAAAAATGGATGAAGCGATGCAATTAGCAGATGAAGCGGAAATGAAGAAGACTTTTGAATTAGCTTGGTTATTATTTAGAGAACAATTTTCAAAAGAAAATTTAGAAAAATATATTAAATCGTTAAAGGAACTTGAGCCTGAATATAAGGAAGACTTTGAAAAAGAAAATAAAAGATTGAGACTTTTAAATGTTTTTAACGAAATGTTAAAATTTTTAAACAAATAAGAGTATAAAATATTATTATCGATGATGTTTTATAAGCATGAATGTCAGGAGGACAACGGTTTTTCTAACAATAAATAATGTAAAACGAAGAGCGCCAAGAAAGTTCTGTATCTTTAATAATAAACTAGGACACATCACACATTTTTTGGATAATTATTATTTTACTTATAGATTAGATAAATAGAGAAGGTGTACAGAGTCAATAATTCGCTGGCTTGCTTACAGAAGTTAAAAAAGTGATGGGGAAGAAAAAGTAAGAAATAAAAGTGCAAAAGCACAGAGGGACGGATAGGGTATATGAATAAGTTACCTATTAACATAAATGATTTAATAAATGCGCGTACCGTAGAGTGGGAGCGATTAGAATTTAAAGAAGGCTGGAATCCGGAGGATGTCTTGCATACAATGTGGTGCATTTCCCTGATGGACCCGGGGCTGATTCCTTTTCTGAGAAGTCTTTTAAAGGGCCGCTTGACCGGATGCTTATTGATGCACTTAATTATATTAAATCTCAATTTATTGAAGAAAAAGTTCAGAAATTTCCTGATAGGGCAGAAGCGGAACGCAGATATAATTATCCGTATGTAGCAATAGAAGAGATTTTGACCAATGCTGTTTATCATCGTTCATATGAGATACGTGAGCCTATTGAAGTAAGGATATTGCCGGATAGAATTACGATTGGCAGTTTCCCGGGACCGGACAGATCAATTACTGATAAAGATATACAAGAATGCCGGTTTATCTCAAGGAGATACCGTAACCGAAGGATAGGAGAATTTTTAAAGGAACTCGATATGACAGAAGGGCGAGGGACAGGAATACCGAAGATTTTACAGGCAATTAAAAAGAACGATTCTCCGAAACCAATTTTTCATACGGATGAAGACCGCAGTTATTTTGTGGTAGAGTTACTGCTCCACCCAGCATTTGTCAAAGGTAAAGAGCCAGAGCTATCTTTGCAAAATAAAATTCTGAGTATTTTAAAAGATGGAGATTTTAGTAAATCTGCTATTGCAGAAAAAATAGGTCATAAAGTTGTTTCAGGTGAGTTAAATAAGCAAGTGAGAAATTTAATGAAGACTGGGCTTATTGAATATACTATTCCAAAAAGGCCAAACAGTCCTAAGCAAAAATACCGCTTGACATCTAAAGGTAAAAAAGTTGGGATATAATAGTAATAAATAATAAATCGCGACACATCCCATTTTATTAGACAATTAATATTTTACTTTTAAATTAAGGAGAATAATAGGGCAGACACCTATTTTCTACTATTCTTAAAAGGTGCATTTTTATTTTCCACGCTAGGTGCATTTTAGTTTACCATTTCCAAGAGCCCAGTGCGGTAGTTCCGCACGCTGGGATCTGTGCGGGGGCAGTCAGGTAACTGGCTGTCCTACCGTGACAACCCATAGGACATGATGGGGTTTGAGGAATTTCTTAACCGGGTGGTTGAAACTTTGGGGGAAATTAACCATAGAAAAAAATAGGATGTGTTGTCCCTATTTTAATTCTTACATCCCCAGGGGCCGGAAGCTTTCCATCTGGCATCAAACTTCTCTGATTCATTAATTGCATTAAGCGGTTCATAAAGAAATCTTTCTATCTCTTTAGCTACTGACGACAATTTCTCAGGCACGTGTTTTATATCTCCTTTGTTCAAGAATGCTTTCCAAAGTGTCTGCCGATCAGATTTTTCGTCATAGATTTCTTTAGCAAACAACTTTTTACCCTCCGGAACCTCTGTTTTGCGATATGTGAAAGTTCTTCTTAACGCTTCGGTAAGCTTTGAACCCTCAAAATCAAATTGGTGCATCATAAGCCAGATATCATAAAAATCTTTCATTCGACTATTAAGAAGGTCAAGCTTAATCATAGCCTCAAATTTCTCGCTGACAACGTTTTCTGCCGAGTAACCTTTAAGATGGGGCTTTGGAAAATCTAAAATAACAGGATATTCAATAAGTTTCGGTTTTGGATAAGTAATATCGCCAAATCCGATATCAATCTGCATGTGAATGCGTGAACGGTCGAGAAATCCCAAAAACTTCACCCGTACACCTTCATAATCCGTATCTTCTTTTATCCTCTGTCCTTTTACTGTTTTGGGGTCAAAGACAAGACCATCAGGGACGACTTCCGTCCTACAGACATCCTTTATCATTTTCTCAATGTTCGTTATCTGATTATTAAATCGTGCCAAGAAATCAATATCGAGTGTACTTCTCCGCTCCGGAACATGCCAAACTATAAACATTAGCGCGCCCTTTAGAATAAATTTGTTAGCATATTCTGAACAGCTAAACCGATAAAGAAATCTTTCTATTCCAAAATATTGCAATACTTCCGCAAAAGGACGATTTGTTTCTTTCGCTTTATTTTGTAGTTTTGCCCGTATAGAGGCTCGTATATTTTTGATATCTTTTTTCATAGCATAGCTTCCAAAATAGGTTTGATAATATTATCAACACGGCAAATCTCCGCATATTGCATAATCTCTTTAGGCTGTACGCCTTTTTCTGTTATGGCAATCTTGAGAGCTTCTCTGGCGACATCCATTCCGATCTTATTGCGGAATTTGAAAAAATCTGCAATCGTCTTGGCGAGGCAATAAACTTTTATCTGATATCCCTCGATTTTCTGTTTTTCAATGCCTGCTTCCCATGCTTTGGATGCGAAGTGATAGAATTTAACCGGAGGATAATTAATTTTATTAGCCCATGCACCACGGGGAATTGCTATATTAATATAGCGAGGTATCTCGCTTGTTGCTTCATGAAAAGCAAGCGCAGAAAGTAAACATACAACTCCTTTTGAAACTTTGATTGATACAGCCACCAGATCCGGGTATAACAGGGTAAAGCCATCAGATAGTCTATACAGGGCGCGATCAACTTTCTGAATTCGGCCAGAATCCAGGTTATTCTTAAGAAAAGCTTTGCTAAAGCCAGCTTTAATAATTTCCTTATAGCTGACCATTCCCCCTTTTTTCTTCAGAAATTCTATAAATTTTTTCTCTTTTGTAGTCATAAGAATTATCCCTATTTCTATACATTTGTTAATAAGTGTATAGCATTAGGAAATTAATGTCAAGTATATTTTTTTAGCCCCCCCCTCTCTCAAGAGCGTGGGATAAAGATAGAAAAAAAGATTTGAGCTATTGACAAATCATTCCTCTAGATATAATACAATTATAAGATAAGCTTGTTAATTTAGATCGGGATGCCGGTCGATAAAAAGTCTCCTTTTACAGGAGACTTTTTATTTTGAAGAGATAAACCATTATAAAAAAGACGGACGAAAATAACAAAAAAGAGATGGGAATGACAAAAGCCCTTTATTTGTAAGTGTTTTAGTATTTTTTAGTAAATAAGAATTTATTACTCATGGAAACTCTTTATTTACAAGGGTTTCAGACCCCCTTCAGGAGTGCCCTTTTAACGCATGTAGAGTGCCTTTTAAGGGGCATTAATTTTCGAAAAAACGGCAATTACGACCCCCATTTTTGGCCTATTTTTACCTTCTTCAAATCGAGAAACTCTTATAAATAGCCACTTTCAGTTTTTAAAAGAGTGAAATTTTAGTCAAAAAAGTGCCTTTTTTGAGGGGTAAAGTATAAGTTAAGGCAAAATTTGCTCGTACAAGCAATTCTCGCATCATTCCCTTAAAACCCTTATTATATAAGGCTTTCAAGAGGCTATTTTTCCACAATATTTCCACATTTTCCCCATTTATAAGTAAAATATTGTTAGTTTTAATCCCTCTATCATTACGAACACAGTAGACTACCTTCCTGTTACCCTTAAAGATATAATAGATTTTTCTTATTATCACTTTTAGTTAATAAATTGGCTTTATTTTTTATTATGATTAGATATATGATAATGATATAATAATAAATAATAAAGAATGTCAAAAAGACGGTTTTATTGACAATGTAGAAAAATTAGATATAATTTATCAGCAATAGAAACCCCAAACGCATTTATAAATATGGAGGATCAAGTATGAAAAAGATTATGAAAAAATAATGGTTTCATCGTTGGGCCTGACGCCCCTTTAACGGGGGCTTTTTACAATAATTTAATATTACTAAAGGAGAGATGGATGGAAGGATGGATTCTTAAAAAAAAGAAAGAAGAGGAAATAGAGGCCGATTCTTATGAAATACTTCGCTTTATGGAAGTCGCCAAAAAGCGAGATATTAAAATACGGATTTTAAACCCGGAACAGTTTGATTTAATAGTGACTCGAGAAGATAAAAAAAGTATTGTTTTAGATAATCAATCAACCCAATTACCCCAATTTCTATTACCCCGGCAGGGGGCCAATACCCCTTATTTTTCCTTGGCTGTTATTCGTCATTTAGAACGTTTGGGGGTGCCTACATTTAATCCTTCTCATAGCATTGAGGCGGTTAAAGATAAGTTATATACTCAACAGATATTAGCTGCCAGTAATTTGCCGGTACCCAAGACTATGCTTGCTCGTTATCCGTTGAATATCGATCTCATTGAGAAGGTGATTGCTTTTCCCGCAGTGGTAAAAACTATATCTGGCACTCAAGGCACCGGAGTATTTTTATGTGAAACTAAAAGCCATCTGGAAGACCTGATGCAGTTAATGGATACAGCGAAAACTAATGCCAATTTCATTATCCAGGAGTTCATTCATAATAGTCGGGGCAGAGACTTACGGGTCTTTGTTGTAGGAGGACGAGTCATTGCCTGCATGGAAAGAATTTCTAAGGATGGGAGCTTTAAAGCTAATTTCTCCCGAGGAGGGGAAGTCAAAGAATATCCGGTTAATGAAGAGATCGAATGGTTAGCTACTGAGAGTGCCCGTATATTAGGGCTGGATATTACCGGGATTGACTTACTATTTGATGGGGAGCATTTTAAAGTTTGCGAAGCTAATTCATCGCCGGGATTTAAGGGTTTAGAAAAATGTTGTCCGGTGAGTATCCCGGATACTATCTTTGATTTTATTCAAATTCGGCTTGGATTATTTGCAGAATAAAAAAGTATGTCAAGGGGCAACAGTTCTTCTGACAATTGAACATTAAAGGAATAAGTTTGCATGCGTAAAATTTCAAGTGTCTTTACATTTAACATAGAATTATATTAAGTAGAATAATTTATGAAGTATGCAAGTTATTCTTTTAAAAAGAAGCCAGACCATCTTTTAGTAAAGCATTTTACATATTCATAATATAGGGGAGATTTTTAAATTTATTATGTATTTAGAAAATTATTTCAAGAATAGCAAAGTATATGTTTGGAAAGAAATTTTTGCAATAATTAAATCAAAGAAACCTTATCCTAATGCTTTTGCAAATATAATCGATAAGAATGAAAAAAATCTGATCACATTTTAGTGAAGGAAAAAGATTTGGTAAGAGCTGAGGAGAAGCTTAAAAAGCTTGGATGTGTTGTTGAAGAGAAATAATATTTGTTTTAATGTTTTTACCAGGACATGCTTTGACACATTTTCCACACCCGGAGCAGTTATCTTCATCAATTTTTGGAATGAAGGAAGTAGTCTGGACCGGATGGAGCATCCCGAATTTTTTTGCTGCTAACAGGAATTCGCAGCAACAACTACAGCAGTTACATATAAAACTGACATTATTTTTCACATTTTCCCCACATTTAGGCTGTTTAGCAAATTACAATTTGATGGATTCCCACCTTCTTCGCGGGAATGAAAGAGAAACAGGTATAGGCTGTTATATTGTTATTGTTCTTACTTGTTGTTAGTATGGAAAAATTCCACCAGGGTAGTGGAATTTTTCTAAGGAGAGTACTGAAGAAGGGAGCGATAAGGAAACAGATCGCTCCCTTCTTTAAAGATGGATATCATTTGTAGGCATAGTCTTGATTATACAATTTCTATCTCGACATGTTCTCCTTTTTCTTCATCATCTACATCTATGATTTTACCGGTAAACTCTGGGTCATTCATCGCTTTGTTGAGCTCATCCATATCGATTGGTATCTCTTTCCCTTCTATGTTAATTGCATTATTACCTAGCTTGCTAGCGAGATTCAATCCCCAATTGACTAAGCTGAAAGGAATGGTGACATTTACTTGTGGTTTTTCTCCTTTGGTAACGCGAATTTTTAAAAATCTCTTTTTCTTTGTGGATAGAGGAGTAATCTCCTCTTCTTTTTTAGTTTCCCTTAAAGCTTCCAGAAGCTCTGCTGTTTCCCCATCATTAATTTTTCCTTCTTTAAGCATTTCCAAAATTTTTTTAATTTCTTCTTTCATTTTTTTAAACTCCTTTTTAATTTTGTTTTTAGTTATTAGACGAGATTGCCACGCTTACCTTTGGAAAGCAATGACAGAAATAATAGATAGGTTCGATGAATCAAACCACTACAACTGAATGACAAAGGTAAAATTTTTATTTATTGTTTTGCCTCCTTCATTAATTTTATCGCCTCGGCAGCGCTAATTTCTCCTCTTTCCAGGGTATCTAAAATCTCTTTTTCCTTCAGTCCTTCGCTTTCATTAAACAATCCCAGAGTAATCAGCAATTTATCCAGGCGATTTTTTACAGTAGGGTAAGAGATACCCAGCCTCTCCTGAACCTCTTTAATGTTTCCTCTGGAGCGAAGAAAGGCAACTAAAAAATTGCTGTCTTCATCAGAGAGAGATAGAAGTTTATTTATAGGGAATTCTCCTTGAATTGTAGTGCTGCATTTAGGACATCTTAACTCTGTAATCTCCAGCATGGAGTTACAGGCCGGGCAAAGAGTCGGAATTTTCTTCATTATTCACCTCCATATTAATTATATTAATGTTATTATTAATAATATTAATATATATGTTTAATAAAGTCAAGTAATAATAAAAAATATTATAAAATATTTTGTGATATTAAAATTTGTAACGAAAATGTCGTTCCCGTCTCCGCTTTCGCGTAGATGGATTCCGCATCAAAAGCAGAATGATAAAATGATATATTTCTTTAAAATTTGCTGCTTTAGATAGTGCTAATTTTGAGATATATTATTGTAGTCTTGGTTGGATAGTAATTAGTTTGAAATTGAAGCCCAACTAATTAACCAAGAAATTAAATAACCAGCTAAGTAATTTTCTACTCGACATAAATAGTTTTCTTGCAATTAAATATTTATTTACGTAGAATAAATACATTAATTGGAGAAAAAATAATTTTTTAACTTTAGAGCCTGAGGGAGATGTAATTTGAAAATATCTGTTTCTCGAGAGAATTTAAATACTATATTTGGAATATTGGCTATACTATTTTGGGGGACTACTATTGCCTTTTCGCGAAGCCTGACAGAACAGTTAGGACCTTTAACCACTGCTTCCTGGATATACTTGCTGAGCGGTATCTGGAGTTGTGTTTACCTGATTAGTAAACCCGGAGGAATTAAAAAAACCTTTCAACTTCCCATATTATATTTAATCGGTTGCGGAACTTTATTTATTTTTTATATGGTCTGTCTTTATTTGGCGGTGGGATTAGCTTTTAGCCGTGAACAGGTAATTGAAGTAAGTATTATTAATTATCTCTGGCCCGGTTTAACTCTGGTCTTTTCCCTTCCTATTTTACATAAGAAGGCGAAAATAACTTTAATTCCCGGGGTAGTTCTGGCTTTTAGCGGTTTTTATCTGGCCACTGTAAATAGTGGAATGTTTTCCTGGGAGGTATTCAAAGGGAATTTTCAAGTAAATTATTTTCCTTATTTATTAGCTTTTATGGCCGCTATTTCCTGGGGGCTCTATTCTATTTTAGCTCGCCGCTGGGCTGGTCATACTGAAGGTGGAGCAGTCCCCCTCTTTCTTTTAGGTACCGGATTAGTCTTAATCGTAATAAGGTTTATGTTTCCAGAAGAATCTTATTGGACACCACGTGTAGTAATGGAACTTTTATATATGTCTATCTTTCCCACTTTTTTAGCTTATCTCTTCTGGGATAGAGCTATGCGAAAAGGAAAAATCATTCTGGTTGCCTCCTTTTCTTATTTTACCCCTTTGCTTTCTATCATTATCAGTTCTTTATATCTTCAGGTGGTAATTAAGCCCAGCCTCTGGATAGCCTGTGGGTTAGTTATTTTAGGAGCTGCTATCTGTAAATTTTCCATTATCGATAAAACCCCAAAAGAACTTATTTCCAAATAAAATTAAAATTAATAGAATACCGTTAGAATTAATTAAACTACTACGGTCTGGGGTGGTGGCTTCTAAATTCTGATTCCCTCTTTCAAATAACTATACGCTATACGCTATCAAGGCGTATGCAATAGGCTCCTACAATTACAATAATAAAATTCAATTAGCGTTTTTAAACTTAGCAAGTTAGCCGGTCCTATCCATAGCGCCGCTATCTGTTGGAATTTTTTTTCTGAAAAAAGAAGGATTTTTAGAATATTATGGCGTATAATTATAAATAAAGATAATAAGAAAAATAAAAAATTTGAGGATAGAGCTATGGAATTAAAAATGTCGGAAAAGTTTAAAAAACTAATAGTTGATACGGGACGAGAATTATATAAGCAGAATTTAACCATCGGGACCTGGGGGAATATTAGTGTTTTGGATTCTGAAACAGGCCTGGTTTATATTAAGCCAAGTGGAATGGACTATAATGAGATTAACTTTGAAGATGTTATTGTGGTTGATAAGAAAGGTAAAATAATTGAGGGGTTTAGAAAACCATCTATTGAGATGCCCATGCATCTTTCCATATATAATGCCAGGAAGGATGTAAGAGTCATAGTGCACTATCATCCCATTTATTCGAGCGTGTTGGCAGTAACGGGTTTCAGTCTTCCGGGAATTTGTGAGGACTTTGTCCAGATAGTGGGAGAAAAAGTTTTATGCGCAAAATATGCCTTACCCGGTTCAGACGAATTAGCTGAGAACGCAGTTACCAGTTTAGGAAATAGAAATGCAGTTTTTCTTCTAAATCACGGGACTCTCTGTGTGGGGAAAGATATGAAAGAGGCAATGAAGATCTGCTATGTAGTAGAAAAAACAGCTCATATTTATATTTTAAGTAAAAACGTAGGAAAGTGCAGGATAATTCCTGAAGAAGATATTAAGATAATGCAAGATTTCGCCAGGAATGTTTATGGGAAAGAGCAAGATGAATTAAAGAAAATAATTTAAAAGGAAGAGTAAAATTACCTTTTGATTTTTAGAGGATGGATAATATGGAAGATAGTGAAAAAACCGAAGAACAACTTATTAATGAAATAGCAAAATTACGTCAGCAGATTACTGAATTAAAGGAATCTGAAATTAAACGTAAGAAAGCAGAAGAAGACTTAAAGAAAAACCAGCAGGAATTTGCCAGTTTATTTAAAAGTACCCCGGAAGCTTTAATCTATGTTGATAAGAAGGGTAAAATATTAGATATAAATGCTCAATTTACTAAATTATTCGGATATACTTTAGAAGAGATTAAAGGAAAAAATGCTGATAGTGGTCTAATTCTTTCTCAGAAAATGATAGATGAAGGAAAAAACTTAACCAAAAAAGCTCTAAAGGGTTTTGTAAATTATGAAACATACAGAAAAAGAAAAGACAGAAGTGAATTTCCGGTATTTATTTCTTCTGCCCCGGTTAAGGTTAATAACAAGTTAAAGGGTCTTGTAACTTTATATCAGGATATTACTGAGCGCCAGAAGATGGTAGATGATTTAAAAAAGAGTGAAGAAAAATATCGTAGTCTCTATGAGAGAACCAATCCCAAAACCAAGATTTAATCCTAAATATATAAATGAAAATATTTCTTTACGATTTTTAGGAGTACTCATATCAACCATTATGGCATCATAAACAGGACGAGTAGCTCCATTAAAAAAAGCAGCAATAGTTAAAAGCTTGGGAATAATTAATGAATCTCCTAAAAATGCACAGGGAAATAAAAATACTGCTATAGCAAATTGAAAACTAATAAGTGTTCTTTTTCGACCAAAGATATCTGTAAATTTACCTCCAAATAAAGCACCAATTATTCGACTAATTTCTACACACATTAAATAAAGGCCAACTTTATCAGCGCTAAGGGAAAGATTTCTGGTTAGGAATAGAGTTAGGAACGGAAAAACGAAATAACCCATTGCATTAATCAAGCGGCAAACAAAAAGAATATAGATAGTCCGGGGAAATCCACTATAGATAGAAAAAATGCTCCCGACTTTTTGCAATAAATGTTTTTTCATAGTCTAACCTTGAATAATAATATGTATTTTCTGCATAGATATTAATAAATTTATATATTTAATTTTACAATAAACTATTATAGTTTACATGGGCTTTATAAATATTACAATAAAATAAATAATTAAATGGATAAAAGTGGGGGAAATTAGTGGGGAGCTGGTTTCGCATTCCCCGATCAGGTCGAGTACAGGTTTCATGGGAATGACATAGGGGAAAATAGAGATTGCCACGATTGCCTTTGGCAAGCTCGCAATCAGAGATAACAGACGGGTCGGATTCATCCGACCCCTACAATTCACCCTCACCCTCTCCCCTCAAGGGAGAGGGGAAGATAGTATAACACAATGGGGAGAGGGGAAAGAATAATGATTAATCCATATCTGAAAGGGAGGAGCTGCCTAATATATAATTATCCTGGAATAAACGGTTGGTTTTATCCAATTTTATAGATAATTTTTCCAAAAATACTAATAAGCATTTATTCCCAAGATTGGGGTCTTCCTTAATCAGAAGTTCAAGATTTTTCTGCTCCAAAAAGAGTAGTTCTACAAATTCACTGGCTACCGCATTTACCCGATGTCTTTCATTAACAATAGCTGTCTCACCCAGAAATCCTCCAGTGCAAATATCAGCTAATACAATCTCTTCATTTCTTTCATTGTATTTGATAATACGTAGACAGCCTCTGATCATTATATAAAAAGAGGAATCCTCATCACCTTCTTTAAAGATAATGTCATCTTCCTTGTAGGCTTTAACTGCAGATATCCGAGCAATTTTTTCTAACTCCTCTTCGCTAAAATCTTTAAACTCTATCATTCTTTTTAATGTTTCTTTTTTCTCTTTCAAGCTAATCTTTTCATAATGCTCTTTATCAACAGTTACCTCGACTTTAAACAATTTCTTTTCTTCCATTATTCTTCTCATCTCTTTTTTATTCTCCAGGGTAAAATCTACTAATTTCTCCCAATACTTCTGTATATTCCTGTAAGCGGTAAAGGGATCCTTTTTTGGTATTGCCTCATAAATGCTTAAATATATATTTTTTATGGATTCTCTACAAGCATCTACTTCCTTGTTGGCCAGATTTTCCATGGCAAGTAGTAAATTAGTCTTGAAGATTTTATCTTCAAGATCATCTTTTAAAAACTCTCCCGGGTAAGGAGAGAAATCATCGGCCGTTACCATCCGCATGTTACTTACTTCATATTGAGAATCAATTTTAGATTTTTCGTAAATAAATCTATAAATATCCTCCCTGGTTCTCTTCCAGGTAGGATGGGTGTTTTTGGGAGGCAAATGTTTTATGCTCAATTTATTATCCAGAAAGAAACTAAAACCAAACATTTTCGCATTGATTAGATAATCGATATCTTCTCCTCTGGGAATATTGGGGTCAAAAGGCACTATCTGGTATAAATTTTTATGAATTACCATAGCTCCACCAAAAGCAAAGGGAGATTGTTTGAGTCGGGGACCGCAGCCGATTATTTTATCAAAGGCTTTAGACTTGCTACCGAATCTATTCCAATAAGTCATCCAGGGCTCCATGCTGACATCATCATAATAATTTCCATACTTATTTACATAATAACCAGCTATGGCATATACAGTTTCGCCATACACTCTTTTCCCGATAAATTCCCTGGCTATATCCATAAAGTCAGGATTTTCAATAATTTCATCATCATCGATTAAAACAGTAATATCAGCATTAAGTATATGAGATGCAAACAGACACATATTCCTGACATTAGCATAACCCTCTAAGCTCAGCAAGGAAAGCACGTTCTCTTTTAATTCGGAATTTCTGCCAAATCTCTTAATCTTTCTTAAAGTCTTTCGAGTGAATAAATAGGTTTCTACATCTAATTTTACGCCTTGAACTATCTTTCTTACTTTTCCTTCTGCTTGGTGTTCTATTTCCATATGGGTTGAGCAAATTAATATAACTAATTTAAAATCTTTCTTGTTTAATATCTTCATGCTCTCCAGAATCCGACTCAGAGTCTCTTCTCCATCAATGGGAGTTGCATGGTCATAAACAATATCCCCTTCTTTAAAACCAATCTCTTTTTTCCTCCCCCAATAAGTGGGGATAACTACTACAGTTCGCATAATTTTCTTTCTCCTTCTCCTTTGTGTAAATAATTTTTCCTAATATTATCTTTACTTGGTTAAAATATTACTTCCTTATATATTTTTTCTACTTCCTTAATGGTATTTTCCCAGGAAAAATTATTAACCGCATATTTATGTGCCCGTTTTCTTCTAACATTTTTATCAGGTCTTACCAGCTCGTTAATTATAGCTTCAGCCAGAGCAATATCATCATCCACATCGACCAGGGCACCGATATCTTCATTGATAAAATCAGGTAACCCTCCCTGATTGGTGCCTACTACCGGGGTGCCGCAGGCTAAAGCCTCAATAGCTACCAATCCAAAAGGTTCATTCCTGGAAGGCACGACGCTTACATCAGCAATATTATATAAATCAGTAAGCTGCTCCTGGCTTACATGTCCCAGGAAAAAGGTATTTTTTAGCTCTAAAAATTTTTTAAGTTTATTTAATTCATCATATAATACCCCATTGCCGGCAATTAAGGTCATGACTTTTTTATTCATCTGGTTTTCATATATTTTAGCAGCTTTTAACAATATGTCTACCCCTTTAAAATGGGCTAATTTCCCGGCAAAAGAAACAATATAATCCGGTATCTCATTTATGCCAAACCTCTCTAAAGCTTCCTTTCGGGAAACATTGTTTACTTTAAAAAGTTTAGTATCATATCCGTTATAGACGATTTTTCTTTTCTCGTCCCCTATATGGTAAAGTTCCTTGGTTTCTCTGTCTACTTGTTTTGATATGGTAATAACTTTTCGAGCATTTTGAGCACCTTTTAAGGCGTAAGTATGATATCTTTTGTCTTGCTTAAATCCTTTCAGGTCTGTACCGTGTACTGTTACCACATAAGGAAGACCGGTCTTTTGGGCAGCATAAGGGGTAATCCAGAGATGCTGGGCGTGAATAATATCAGGTTTAAATTTATCTGCCTCTTCTTGGGTAACCCTAACCATTATATCAATATAGTCTCTCATCTGTTTTTTATTTAATTGATAAAAAGTGGTATTGCTTCGGGGATGACTGGTAAAACAGGGAAAATTAAAATCAATTTCATAATCTTTAGTGTTGTCATCTTTAAACATTATCGGTCTCATTTCAAAAATTTCTCGTGGTACCTTTCGATTTTCCGGAAATATAACTTTAACCTTATGCCCAATTTCGGTTAGCTCTTTTGCTAAGTTTTTAGTGTAAACCCCACTCCCCGAACCCTCCAGGGGGAAATGGTTTATTATTAATATTTTCATTTTTTACCCTCCCCATTTCTCTAATTTTTTGATAAAATCATTCCAGGCCCTCATAGTATTTTTGTATTCACTAATTACCCGTTCTAAATTCTGGTAAGATATTTCCAAGGCTTCGGGTAAGATTAAAAATCTCTCATCATTAAGATAGGAGGACACGGCTTTGGAGCCGATAATTATATTTTTCTTCTGTCTATTTTTTACCTCTTCTACATCCTCACCTTTTAGCCAATTAAGAAAAGGATTCCGTCCAATCCAGCCCAGGCAGGTAAAATAAAATCTATCTTTTATGGATTTATCTTTTTTTATATCCGGTACCTCGGGGTAATTCCCAAAGGTATTATGAAATATTTTGGTATCTATATCGATACATTTTTTATCGCTCTTTTTTAATTTAATTCCCAGGAGGGTATCCTCTCCGCGAGATAGAACATATTCACCATTTACATTATACACCGTAGAAAAAAAGGGTGGCAATTCTTTAAAAGCATTTAACTTGATAGCTACATTTCCTCCTAATATCTTATATGTTTCAAATATTTTTCGCTTGCTGTCATTATCTAAACTCAGGCAATTATGTTCGTCGGAATTTTTTAAAAATTCATAAGCTTTCTCTTTTTGTAAGCCAATAAATAATTCCTTCATCCCGGTAAAGCTCATGGGAGGAATAATGTAATAACCGGAGTAATCGCTGGTGGTAATAATAACTTCTTCTTTCCTTAGATATTCTAAATGCCTTCCGATAAAATCTATCTTTTTTTCTTTTACTTCATCGTTTTCTTTTGCCAATACTCTGGGATAAACATCAGTATCTACAAAAATTAATGCTTCTAAACCGCTCAACAAAGCCTTGATTAAGGCATAATTTCTATTCAAACCATAAGGCACTTTTCCATATTTTTTTAAGGTGGGGCAATTGAGTAAAATTTCTATATTTTCTGTAGATAATCCCATCTTTGTTAGTTGGCGCTTAATCTCCGGAGCATCATTTATTTTTATCAAAAAGACTTTGACTTTTTTTTCTAAACTTTCTACCAATCGAAAATCACAGCCATGGGAATACACAATTATTACACTGTAAATTTTATGATTATGTTTTGAAGCATTTTCTAAAAATTCATCTATGGGCTCTAAAGAATTAAAATCTTTAGTTATTATCCCTATTGAAACTCTCACCAAAACACCCCCCCTTTGATAATCCTAAAAAATTTTATCTTATAATTGATTCCGTTAATCTTTCAATCTTAAAAACCAGTTCGCAATAACCGTTATTCTTAATAGCTTATTTGTTTATCCATTTCTTTCAGATAATTTACATAAGCTGAGCCTAATTCAGTAATAGAAAAAGTATCCCCTTCCTCTTCCCGCCGAATAAATTCTAAATCAAGGAGGGCGTCTAGTATGGCCTCCCGTTCTTCGGGGTCAGATATTTTAGACTGCCATATGTTATCAAATTCTTCTCGGTTTACCAATTTGGATTTATGAAGCCAGAATAAAACATATTTTGCGTATAAGACCAGATAGGTATCAGCATAGAGAAATCGCCATCTAATGTTTTCCTTTTGCAATTTTCGAATATGTTTAGCCATCTCTTCTTCTCTTAAAAGGGCGGAGTTTGCATCTTGAATTTCTTTATTTAATATATTGTCCTGCCTGAAATCGTAATAATGGGTTAAATCGCCAATGTTAATGTCTGAAACTAAACCGAGAAATTGTTCTTGTCTTGACTGTTGAGAATCGTGTTGCCCTAATTTTTTAGCAGTAATAAATTCTTCAAAGAACTTATAAATGGGCTTATCAAATAATAATATACTAAGAACCAGATACACTATTATTAAAGCGACCCAGGAATTAGTTATTTCTGCTAATGATGGTTTTGCCGGCCACCAGATTAATAAAAGAATACTGGCTATCACAATTAATAAGATAAATAAAACTACCGCAAAGGCAATTCTGTGCATATTCAAAACTTCTATTTTTTCTTTTAAATTAATTTTATTCATCTATCTTATTTTCCTCCTTAATAAAGATTTTATCTTGTTGCTTCTTTTAAAGCTGCTCTTGCCAGGAGTCTGGTAGAATCAAGTATAGGTAGAGATGAATTCTCTTGAGTTACTAATAGCGGTATTTCAGTACAACCAAGAACAACCGCGTCACACCCTTTATTTTTTAATTCATCGATGACTCCCTGAAAATAAGTAAGCGCTTCTGAAGTAAAACAAGCATTAACTAATTCCTCAAAAATTATCTTATTGATTTTCTCTCTGTCTTTTACTTCGGGTATCATATATTTAATGCCAAACGCAGTAATCTTGTCAGGATAGACCGGGCCCTCCATTAAATATCGTGTGCCTAAAATCCCCAAGCATTTATAATCTTTTTGTTTTGCTTCAGCGGCAACTTCCTGTGCAATGTGAAGCCAGGGAATTCGTGATTCCTTGACCACTAGATCGAATGCCTGGTGTATGGTGTTATCAGGGCATATAGCAAAATCTGCTCCCACTTTTGCCAACTTAGATACCGAAGATAACATTAAATCTGCCACTCCTTCCCAATCTCCCTTTTCGATATACCGCATATATTCACTTAAGGGGAAAGTGTGCATGGTAACCTCCGGGTGAGCGTGCCTTCCCAATAAATTTGTTCCTTCCTTACAGATTGTACGATAACAAAGAGCTGCACCTTCTGCACTACATCCAACTATTCCAATATGTTTTGACATAATTTTCCCTCCCTTAATAAAAGAATTCGACAAAAAAGAAGAAATTCCTTTTTATTTTGAAAAATATGTATAAAATTTATACACATAAAAAACCAAAAATAATTAGCAATTGAGCGAGAATATAAGTTATCATTATAGATAACCAGCCTCTTGATAACTTAACTTTAAAATTACGAAAAGCTAACAATGAATCAGAAGCTATAAAGAAAATTGAACCTACAAAAGGTAACCAGAATGATAATCCTTTTAATGCCCAAATCCGACTAAAACTAGCGAAACTCATTATAAGAATAACATTTAGATAAACAATCACCGGTACCTTCATAGAGTAAAGATAAGGATTGAGTTTTTTTAGAATAAATATTCCATACCAGATATAGGGGAGCAAAGAAAAATAAAACCATTTAGGAATACCGGATAAAAAATAAGTAGTTTGCAAAAAGGCTATAGTGTAAAAAATATGTCCCATAAGAAAAGATAGTAACCCTGCTATAAAAAAAGTCTTTCTCTGAGACCACAATAAGAAAAAATCTCCCAAAAAGCAACAAATTAAAGCAGATAAAATCACCCCATTCAGGTTAGCCACACTTATTATATAAAAAAGAGTAAGCAAAGGAACCAATAATGTTTTAGTAAAATATCTTAATTTTGTCTTGTCATACTTTACGGCAAAAACATCTCCAACAGCAACAATAACAAAAAAAATCATTATTAATACTCTTAGAACCATATTTTTTCAACCCTATTTTAATATATCTCTTTTATATAAGATTCTACTACCCTTTTAATAATTTCTTTATCCTTATGAGTCTGCCTTGAACAGTAAATCGGTTTCTTAATTTCCACTTCAATTTTGCTTAAGCTTTTGATAAATTTTGCTCCCCTCGGTAAAGCTTTATCTGCTCCCTTAATTCTTATGGGAACAATAGGAACACCTACACTGGTAGCTAAAAAAGCGGCTCCGGCTTTAATGGGTAAATTATTTTTTTGACGGTCAACTCCTCCTTCAGGAAAAATTCCCAAAACTCCTCCTTTCTGTAATATTTTCAAAGCTTGTTTTATAGATTCAATATTATCTGTATAGTTTTCCCTATGAATCGGGATAGAATTAGCCTTCCGCAATAAATAACCAAGCCAACCTATTTCAAAAAGATAGGCAGCAGCTACAAAAATAATTTTAGGTTTAATAGATATTCCCAGAATAATCGGGTCCAATAAACTCGAATGATTGGCAACAATAATAAACGGGCCATTCTGGGGTATATTTTCTTGACCGATTACTTTAAGCCTAAAGAAAAATTTAAAAATAATTAAAAAAATAAATTTGGCAATAATATAAAACAAAATAATCTACCCCATTATTTATCTCGGGTTTGTTCTAAAACCCAATCGCCTATTATTTTTAAAGCCACCGGTGAAATTGTTTCTTCGATTTTTGCATATTCAGAAGGCACTCCGGTTTGAGAAGTTTGGAAAAGATGATTAAGGCCGGGTAATTCTTTAATAGTATAATTTTGGTTACCACCGACTTTGAGGGCTTCTTCAATAGCACTAAGATTTTCTTTGGGTGGTACCTGAAGGTCTTTCTCTCCATTTATGGCTAATACCGGACATTTGACCTTACTCAAAGTTGGTTTAGGATCATAAGTCAGAAAAAACTTAAGCCAGGGAGTTAATAAGCTCTGAAGCTGAGCATTAAGATACACTTCCGGGTCACTTATTTTTTCTTTTTCCTCATCGCTCATTTTTTCCCAATCTTCCATAAACATCTGTCGAAGCCGTTCTTCAGCATTTTTTTTATCTTTTTCCTCTTTTATTACTGAAAATATCTTTTCATTAAGCTGACGATTCTTGGTAATATCTTCCTCGCTAATCCCCATTGCCCTGGAAATTAAAGCCCCCTGCAAATATAGAATTTCTTCTCCAGGTAATCCTGTCCCCGCCATTAATACAATAAAGGCTACATCCGACGATTTTATCGCCACCATGGGAGCAATTAAACCACCTTCACTATGACCGATAAGACCTATCTTCTTGGCGTCTATTTCTTTACAGGTTTTAAGATATTCTATACCTGCTAACACATCAGAAGCAAAGTCTTCACTGGTAGCCTGAGAAAAATCTCCGGTAGATTCTCCTACTCCCCGATCATCTACCCTAAGGACTGCAATACCCTGACAAGTCAGATAATCTGCTAATACCAAAAAAGGATGATGACCGTATATAGTTTCATCACGGTCCTGCGGTCCGGAATCGGTAATTAATAAAACTGCCGGAAATACCCCTTTATCGGAGGGCAAAATCAGTATACCGACAAGTTTTACCCCTGCTTTTAAATTTGTATATGCTACTTTTTTTTTCTATATAAGGATAAGGTTTTTTTGGCTCCTGAGGTCTAAGGATTTCCACTGCTTTATCAACCCGATTAATTGTAAGGGGTAAAGCCTGTCCAGATTGTTTCCACTCTCCCTCAATGACTAAAAAATCTTGATTGACTTTCCCTTCAAAAATGCCTCCCGCAGATTTTACTTCCAGGTGTAAAGTGTTATCTTTAAAAATAACTTCTTCTATCGGGATGTCAGTTACTCCCTGGTCAGGACTATCTAAAGTTGCAGTCAGAGCTCCATCCTGATTCTTAGAAATATTAAAAACAATTCTAAGTTCCGTTCCGGGAACTTTTAATTGGCCCTCCCAGATACCCTCAATGCTTATTTTAGAAACATCTTGCTGTTGAGCAAACCCTATCATACTAACACTACCTGGTATTATTAAAGCAAGACAAATTAAACTACCAAGCATAATTTTGTATATCTTTTTCATAATAACTTTTCTCCTTTTTATTATTTTTAAAAATCATTAATCTGTACCATTTAAATTAAGATACTATATAATTGACAGTAAAAACAATCTGAGAATAGCTTTACCTCTTTATTCTACAAAATAAGCAAAAATCCTCTTTTTATATAAAAGTTTTTGGTCACTTATGTTAAATTAGTGGTAATATTAATGTAAAAATAACTTCTTCTCTTTATTTTACTATATACAGGGTTATAGGGAAAGTAGATAAAATTTTAAAGCAGATTGGTGATAGAAAAAAGTGAAAGATATTTGATTCATCAAATCAGAATTCCAAATGTTAAGACGTGCTTCTAATTACCGATTAAATCTTTCATATAACATCATAGAATTTAAAACTTCTTGTGTTGAAGTAATTATATTCCTTTTCCTGGCCTTAACTAAAACTCCTATAGTTCCTGTTATTTTTAAATTAAGCTTTTAACCTAGGAAGAAAGGAATTAGAGAGCGAGCCCGCCCAATTGCAACTAACGTTTTGCGGAGAAAAGAAATTGCCGAAGCAGCATCACTTTGTTTTGCTCCTTCTACTGAGAATGAAAGAGAGGTTCTTTCACTCACCTAACCTACAACATGAACCTGTGCATCCTTTTTCGAAGCCTTTTTCCTCAGGGTTTTTTCCTGACGTTTTTGGTACATTTCCCGAATCCAAACATGAACAGGAGACTTCCATTTTTGTGTCTTACTCGGAATATTCTTTATTAGACTTCTCGGGTTTAAACCCATCTCTTTAGCCATTTGTATTGTTTCTTCATTTAATCGACATTTCTTTTTCGCTTCGGCCCATTCGGTTTGTTTTTTATTATTACTGACCATTAAACATCTCTCCTAAAAAAGTAACACTCTTTAATATTTCAATATTATACCAAACCCAAAATAATTTACAATAAATCGAGTTTTAATTTTTGTTGACTGATTTTCCAAAATAGATTTGCCCTATGTTTAATAAATGCGACTTTGATTATCAACCATTTTACCAATATCTCTTTCCGGAAAGAAATTTCTCTGCTCCTTGTTTTTTAATTTTCCTTAGATTTTTTATATGGGCATCTTCGTGGATTGGTTTTAGAAAATCTAATTTGGTACAAGTTTCAAATTCCTCACATTCCCAGCAGCCTTGAATATTCTTTTTTTCGCAACATTTCCTGATATTGCAAAACGGAGGTCCGCCTCCGTCTCTACAAACTCTACTGCAACGTAATCTAACTATAGCCCCTAAAGTCGCATAACACTTTTCATAATCTTTAAATTCCTTAAAGTATTTAGATAATCCTTTAGAAACTCGATCAAACTTTTCTTGTCTTAATTTTTTCCTCAAATCTCTGGCTAAATCTGCAATCTCTCCCTTGTAATTAACACAATCTCCGCAATAAAGTCCGCAATAAGCAATTAACTTTTTATCTTCATTCATCGATCTAAACACCTTTCTTTCTTTTATTATCTTTTCATTCGTTGTTTCCTTCTGCAGGATGCATTTCTACTACTAAATTAATTAATCCACATCTTACTTTATCTTTACTGTAAAAATAGCAAAAATCCTCTTTTTATATAAAATTTTTTGGTTTTTATATATAATATATTGACAATAATATGTTTATATGATAATTTATTCATGTACCTCTAAAAGGAGTATTAAGAAAAAGCAATGAAAGAAAAAACAAAAATTTTCATTATAGTCGCCGTATTCATATTCTTTTATTTTATACCATTTAGCAATTACAGAATGCCGCAGGTAATATTAGAATCTCTATTAATGGCACAGGATTATGCACGCCAACACGTATTATTGTGTTTGATTCCCGCTTTTTTTATTGCCGGGGCAATTGCTAATTTTATTAGTCAAGAAAATGTAATAAAATACTTTGGAGCAGGTGCAAATAAATTTTTAAGTTATACTGTCGCCTCTGTTTCTGGCACAATCTTGGCAGTTTGTTCCTGTACGGTTTTACCGCTTTTCGCCGGAATTTATAAACGCGGTGCAGGAATAGGACCAGCGACCGCATTTCTTTATTCCGGACCGGCCATTAATGTATTGGCAATTATCTTAACTGCCCGTGTTTTAGGTTTTGAGTTAGGCTTAGCCCGTGCCATTGGTGCTATTATTTTTTCTGTAATTATCGGACTATCTATGCATTTTATTTTTATTGAGGATGAGAAAAAGAAAAACCTAAATGCCAATAAAAATTTAACTATAGGGAAAGTGGAGCAAGAGGATAGACCTTTATGGCAGACAACATTTTATTTTGCAATTATGATAGGGATATTAATTTTTGCTAATTGGGGAAAAGATGAATCAATTAAAATTTGGCAAACAATTTATAATTTTAAGTGGTTTATCACCGGTATTCTTTTAATTATTTTGTCCTGGATAGTTATTAAGTGGTTTAAAAAGGAAGAACGAATTCAATGGGTAAAATCGAGTTGGGGTTTTGCCATACAAATATTGCCTCTTTTGTTAGGAGGGGTTTTGGTAGCTGGTTTTTTTGTTAGGCAGGCCAGGCAGCGAAGCATTAATTCCAAAAATATGGATTGAAAATTTAGTTGGGGGAAATAGCATATGGTCGAATTTATTTGCCTCGGTAGTTGGAGCTTTAATGTATTTTGCTACACTTACTGAGATTCCTATCTTGCAAGGATTGTTGGGGGCAGGTATGGGGAAAGGCCCGGCCTTAGCTCTTTTGCTGGCTGGTCCAGCCTTAAGCCTACCAAATATGTTAGTTATCAGAAGCATTGTAGGAACTAAAAAAACTTTAGTATTTATCTTTTTGGTAGTAACTATGGCAACATTTAGCGGAATGCTTTTTGGCAATATTTTTTAAAAATATATATAAAATAAAGATGAAAGGAGGGATTTAGTATGAAAATTGAAATTTTAGGAACTGGTTGTCCGAAGTGTAAAAAACTAAACGAACTAACTGAAGAGGTAATTAATGAACTTAGTGTTCCAGCAGAAATTATTAAAGTAACAGATATTAACAAAATTATCAATTACGGGGTTATGATTACCCCAGCTTTAGTCATTGATGAAAATGTAAAGGTGGCGGGCAAAATTCCCAGTAAAGAAGAAATTGCTAAGTGGATTGAAGAGAAAACTAAATGAAAAACATTAGAGGGGCAAGATGAAATGAGTTCTCATCATACACATAACCATTTTAAAGAAAATAATTTAATAATTACTATGGTTTTGAATTTTATAATTACTTTGGTAGAGGTAATAGGTGGCTTATTATCTGGAAGTCTTTCTCTTCTATCTGATGCACTTCACAATTTTAGTGATGGAATTTCCGTAATTGTAACTTTTATTGCCTTAAGATTAAGTAAAAGAGAAAATACCCCAAAAAATACTTTTGGTTACAAAAGAGCAGAAATTTTAGCTGCCCTATTTAATTCTTCTTTTCTTATAATAATATCTTTTTTCCTATTTAAAGAAGCCTACTTAAGGATACAACACCCTCAAAATATAGAAAGTAAAATTATGATTACTGTTGCTCTTGTTGGACTTGTTGCAAATACAATTTCTGTATTTCTATTAAAGTCTGGCTCAAAAGACAATATAAATATTAGATCAGCTTATGTACATCTATTTTCAGATTCTCTTTCTTCTTTAGGAGTAACCATTGGTGGAATATTAATATATTATTTTAATATAACCATAATCGACCCAATTTTAACTTTTATTATTGGCTCTTATGTTCTAAAAGAGGGATTTGATATTTTGAAACAAAGTATAGATATTTTAATGGAAAAAACACCTGCTCATATTGATATTTTAAAGATCAAAGAAATAGTAGAAAAAATTCCGGAAGTAGATAATTTACACCATGTTCATTTATGGCAAATAAATGATAAGGAATTTCTTTTTGAAGGCCATGTAGATATTAAACAAGATATAAATTTAAGCAAAGTTGAAAAAATACGGAGTAATATAAATTCAATATTAACTAATGAATTTGGAATAAATCACACTACCATCCAAATAGAATATAACTGTTGTAAAGACAAGGAGGTTATTAAAAATCGTCAAAGAGTTATCAATTAATAACAAAAAGTTTTAGTGTTCTTATTTCATAAAAAAATATATTACAAATGAAAGGAAATGATTTTTATGACTTGCTTTAAAAATAAAAAAAGATATTACTTTATTATGATTCTAACAACTATATTTTTAATTTCTTTTTGCTCAATCGGTTTTTCCTCAACTTTAAAAACAGGTTTTCCTGCGCCTACTTTTAGTCTTAAAACAATAGAAGGAGATTATTTTAATCTAAAAGATCAAAGAGAAAAACAGAAACTTCTTATCCTTTACTTTTATTCCCAGGATAATTACGATTCTCTTACAGGTGTAAAAAAATTAGTAGAATATTTCGAAAACTATATTATTCAGGAAAAATATGAAGTATTCTTCGTAAATACACAAGAAAAATTACAAGAAAAAGATATCGAATTGATGAAGGTATATTTATCTGATAATAAAATACCCTTCCCGATTATATTAGACAGTCAGAAAAAAGTAAGCGAACTATATAATATTGACACTTTACCAACTGCTATCTTTTTAGATAATAACTTAGTTGTTAAAAGGGTATACCCGGGCATTATCTCCAATCAACAAACCCTAATGTTTCAATATATGAGCTACTTTTTAGCAAGTGAGAAGAAAGAAATCCCAAAGAAAGAAAAAAAAGAGAAGGAAGAAGTTGTAGAAGAGCCAGATGTATGTACTTGTATTAAAAAGTCTTCTTTTTAGTAATTTTAAATAATATAAAAAGAAATATGGATTCCTCTCTTTATGGGAATGAGAAAAAATAAGAAGGAGATAAATTAATGCAAAATAAGAAAAAATATATTTATATTATAATTTTTTTAGTACTTTTAGCTATAGTCTTTGGTTTTAAAAGGGTATCTAATAACACTGACACTAGTTTAACTCAAGAAGATACGATGACCGATGAGATTAAAGTAACCTTTGTAGAACTTGGGTCGGTTGGCTGTATCCCCTGCGATAAGATGCAGCCAATTATGAAAGAAATTGAAGAAGAATACAAAGGTCAGGTAAAAGTAGTTTTTCACGATGTGAAGACCGCAGAAGGCCAACCTTATATTAAGGAATTTGGCATTAGGGCAATCCCAACTCAGGTCTTTCTGGATAAAGATGGAAATGAATATTTTAGGCATCTTGGATTTTTTGCCAAAGATGAATTACTTAAAGTTCTTGAAAAACAAGGAGTCAAATAATGATACTGACCATTTTTGAATGGCTTTCTAATTCAATGCAATCAAGCCTTATTGTTGCGCTAACCGCTTCTCTCTTATGGGGAATGTTAAGCATATTATTAAGTCCTTGCCATTTAGCCAGTATTCCCTTAATTATAGCGTTTATCGGAGAGCAAGGTAAGATGTCAACTAAAAGAGCTTTTTGGCTGGCAACCTCTTTTTCTCTGGGTATTTTAATTACTATTGCCGCTATCGGTCTTATTACCGGACTTTTAGGTCGTATGTTGGGTGATGTCGGTTCTTGTGGAAATTATATAGTAGCAGTAATTTTTTTCGTCATGGGTTTTCATCTTTTAGAAGTCATTCAATTACCTTTTCTGGGAAAAACTAATCAACCAACCTTCCGGAAAAAAGGATTGTTGGCCGCTTTTGGATTAGGTCTAATTTTTGGTATCGCTCTTGGTCCCTGTTCCTTTGCTTATATGGCACCAATGTTGGGTATTGTATTTACAATATCAGTAACACAATTTTTCTATGGAGCTGCACTTCTTTTTGCTTATGGTATTGGTCATTGTTCGATAATAGTCTTAGCAGGAACCTTTACAGAAATTGTACAGAAATATTTGAATTGGAATGAAAAATCTAAAGGCGCAGTTTTAATAAAAAAAATATGTGGTGTTCTAATTATTTTAGGTGGGATGTATTTAATTTGGAGCATTTAAAAGGAGATCAATTATGGCCAGAGAAAAAAATGGGGGCTTAAATGTTTTTGAAAAATATCTAACGGTATGGGTTTTGTTATGTATTGTTATTGGTATTATTTTTGGCAAGGTTATTCCCGGAGTAGCAAAATATCTTGACGGATTAGCAATTTATATTGGTGAAGCACCAGTAGTTTCTATCCCGATTGCAGTTTGTCTATTTTTTATGATGTATCCGATTATGGTAAAGATTGACTTCGGAGAAGTGTTAAAGGCAGGAAAATCTATTAAGCCGATTGGACTGACTTTATTCGCTAACTGGGCAATAAAACCTTTTACTATGTATGCCATATCTATCTTTTTTTTAGGTTTTCTTTTTAAAAATTTTATTGGGAGTGAGGCAATGGATTTAGTAAAACTTCCACCTGGAGCAGATTGGGCAGTAGGAACAATTCATGGAGCGGGAGCAGTAGTTTTAGATAGTGGCCTGAAGATGCTTCAAATACCTCTGTGGAGAAGTTTTCTTGCAGGAAATATTTTATTGGGTATTGCTCCATGTACAGCAATGGTCTTGGTCTGGGGTTTCCTGGCAAAAGGTAATGCAGGGCATACACTGGTTATGGTAGCAATAAATTCTCTAACTATGCTCCTTTTATATGGACCACTTGGCGGGTTTCTGCTTGGCGTGGGAAGATTACCTGTCCCCTGGCAAGCACTACTACTTTCTATAAGCATTTATGTTGCCCTACCCTTGGTGGTCCATATAAAAGGAGCATAGTTAGAGAATTTATTGCTACCATAACCAGTTGGTTATGGTAGCAATAAATTCTCTAACTATGCTCCTTTTATATGGACCACTTGGCGGGTTTCTGCTTGGCGTGGGAAGATTACCTGTCCCCTGGCAAGCACTACTACTTTCTATAAGCATTTATGTTGCCCTACCCTTGGTGGCAGGTTATTTTTCCAGAAAATGGATAATAAAGGTAAAGGGTGAAAAATGGTTTAAGGAGAATTTCTTACATCTGCTTACACCGGTATCTATTGTCGCTCTATTATTTACTCTAATCTTACTTTTTTCCTTTAAAGGTGAGATTATTTTAACCAAACCTCTAACCATACTATGGATAGCTATTCCACTTTTTATCCAAACCAACCTTATCTTTTTTCTCACCTACGGATTAGCAAAACTATTAAAGCTTAAATATGAAGATGCTGCTCCTTCTGCGTTAATTGGCGCGAGTAATCATTTTGAGGTAGCTATTGCAACTGCAATAATGGTTTTTGGTATATCTTCTGGTGCTGCTTTGGCAACAGTAGTAGGAGTTTTAATTGAAGTCCCGGTAATGTTAATGCTTGTTTCTGTTTGTAAAAGAACACGAAATTTCTTTTGAAATCAAAAACAAATTATTAAGCAATTGGTAGTAATATCTTTTTTCAGAAATAAATTTATCGATTCCCTGTTCTTAAATTTTTTAAATGGTCGGCCAGACAGAACGATTTTCGAACTTTTTGTATGAGTGATGAAACTGAAAAAGTATATCATAAGTTAGAAGAAATAATATGTGCATAACTACTATAAAAGAATATAACAAAATAACATCTAGAGATGACGGGTATATTCATAGCACACATCACAAAACCTGATAAGGCATTTCCTAACTTTTTAAAAGCTAAACAAATGGACTTTTAATAGAAAATAGGTGTTATTATCTTTTTTCCATCTAAAATTTCCAAAGATACCCCAAGATTAAATTCCTTTTTCTTATTATCTCTAACTATTAATATAATCGAAGATGAAGAAACTATAATATTTTGATTATTTAATTGTTGAGATTGACTGACAAACTCTTCATATTTCTGTGAAAATTTAACCGTTTTTTCGGGAATTATGATTGTTTCATTTTGAAAAGCAACGCCCCATTCTTCTAATAAACGGAATAATCCATTTTCATTCTCATATACTCTCAAGACTATTTCTTTTTTATCTGGTGGAAAAGCCACTATCGCAAATTTTGCACTATTAAGCACAGAGTTATTGCATTTAACACCTTCAACATTCTTACCTGCTGTTGCTGGAGAGAAAAGAATAATCGATGCCTGGGATTTTTTATCTTTTATGAAAGATAAATGAGTTAGTAAAAAAAATGTATTATCAATCGATTCTGTTCCAGATACTGCACGTACTTTACCTTCTTCTACTGGGAGCCAAATAAGTGTTCTCCTAATGAAAGGAAAACCTACAAAGGTAAGTCTGCAATGTTCTTCTAAATCCCAGCCTTCATTATTCCAGGAAGGTAATTCCTCGTCCCACCTGTCCCAGTTGCCAAACTTTACTTTCGCTAAGACATTGGCATTGATACTTACACATATAGCGATTATTACAACGATGAAGAGCAATCGTTTCATTTCAATTTACTCCTTTTAAAAAATTCAATCTTTATATCTTCTAAATTTCTAGAGAGAGCCTCCAGTTTCAAAAGTTACTCCATTATTTTCTAAAAGGATGATCTGGGCATTAGTACAGGTTGTTCCTATTACAGAAGTAAACTCCTGAGGCGAGAAATTGTCATCATCAGCAGTAGGCTGCTCAAAGCGGGCTTTTGCGTAAGTAATAGAATCACAATCATTCACTTGTCCGTAATACTCTACCCAAACTGCGGAATAATCATCCATCCGTTGCCAGGAGGCAGGAACTTTTATTTTTCCAAGAAACATTTCTTCACTAGTAGATGTGTCTATAATCCAAGCTCCCCACCACTCATTATCTTGCTCATCAACACCACATGCCTCTACCCTAAGACAATACGTATGTCCTTCTACCCAATTATATTTTTTCTTACACTCCCAACCATAACCCTCCCAAGTAAACCATTCAGATGATACCCCAGGGCCTGGTTCTACTTCTAAGGCATCCCACATGGAAAATATGGCCATTTTTCCTACCCACTCACCATATATAACCCCATTGGTTTGTAATCCTATATAACCCACTTCTTCATTCTTGAAATGGAATTGGTGTGCCCAGAAATAGGGGCTTTGCATACCAGGATCTACATCAATAGTCAAAAGAACATCAAAATTATAGAAACCACTGCCTGGGGGCTGGGGCCAATCATACCAAATCACTGCCATATGACCAGGAGTTATCTGCCCCTGCGGTGGCACTGGAATATATTCACTTCCGGAACAACCTGATAAAAGAATCAAAAGAAGAACATATACGAGTAATAAAATAAAGAAATTATATCTTTTCAAATTTTATCCCTCCTTTTATTTGAATCAAATTTCACTCTTTAAAAATATTTAAAAATTCTTCTATGGTAGATATTAAAAATAATAAAGAACCGTTCCCTGCCATTATTTAATTGTGTAAAACTATTCAGGTAGTAAATCTACTCTACCCGTTGCCTCAACTGGATTATCGTTATCATCTACACCTTCGATTGTTAGTACTATATATTGTGCAAATTCATCTCCTGCTCCTGGACCTATATAATAACCAAAGTCGTTTTGAAGTGAAGAAAAAGCAGGAAGATAATTTGACCCAAACAATGATGTAATTGCCTCTTCGTTTGTTTCATACCAAATTGCCGTATAAATTAATTGCTCCTCCACGTTATACTCATCCCATCTTAAACTACTTAAAGTAACCCCTATTCCATTGCTTTCGTCAAGAACCATATCAAATGGCCAATTCTCATTTTCACTAGAGTAGGGTACAGGATTAGGATCAATGGTGATGTTTATCTTTGCTGTTTTTGGCAAACCACTACATCCAGATAAAATTATCATTAAAGTAAGTATAAGGAATAATGGTATCCATATTCTTTTTTCTTTATTCATTTTTAAATAACTCCTTTTAATTATTTTATTTTTGTAAATAACGGAATAACTTAAGTACTACAAAAAAGATGATCAAATTGCCTTATAAGTTAAAAATAAATTTAAATATTTCAGATCTACCTTATCTTTAAAGCCTCCTTTTTGTAGCAAACTTAATTTATTGAAATTAGTTTTTATGCTCATATGAGATATTATCGTTATATAATTCTATTTAGGTAGATAATCTACTCTACGAGTTGCTTCAACTGGGTTACTGCTATCATCTATACCTTCGATTGTTATTATCGCATATTTTCTTGAACTTGAACTTCCAATGCTACTATTTTGGAGAATGGAAAAAGCGGGAATATAATTTGATCCAAACCAATCGATAATATCCTCTTCATACAAAAATTGTGTATAGTATAACTGCTCCTCCTGGTCATATGAATCAAATCTTATGCTAGTGAGAGTAACCCCTACACCGTTACTTTCACTAATGGTCATGGCATAACGCCATATTCCATCTTCACTAGAACAAGGTACCGGGTTTGGATCAATAGATATAGTTAACTTCGCTGTTGTTGGTAAACCACTACATCCAGACAAAATTAACATTAAGGAAAGTGCAAGAAATAATGCTATCCATATTCTTTTTTCTTTATCCATTTTAAATAACTCCTTTTAATTATTTTATTGGAAAAGTCTTATATGTCTTTAGTCTGCAGCAAATTTTAAATGATAATCGAAATTAATACTTTATTTATATTTTTTATATTATCCTATCAATCACTCCTTCCTTTTTTATTTTTTAATCCTCTCAGCAGTACACTTAATTTATTTCATCTTAACCAATTCTTAGATTCATAACCTTGCTCCCTATCCTTTCGGAATAGTTTACCTTTGTCAACTTTTAAGTATTTGCATAGACTGTTCATCATAAAAATAAAAAAGGACAGAGTAAAAATAGTTATATTGCTATTCTTGCTCTGTCCTTTTACCTGAAAGATTCTTCCTAAGAAATTAGGAGATAGTTCTTTTTAGTAAACTCTGTATGGGTTTTCCTAAAGATTAGGAATTGCCCCGTCGGTGCTTTTTAGTATAAAGCTCTCCAGAGTTCTGTCCGGTAACAGTCCATTGGCCTGAAAGTTTGGATACTTTTGGTATCTTGCCTCTTCGGCTCTTTTTCTTTTATGATGGAAAGAAAAAGTCTCTCCTGTTACCTTCATACAGAATACAATATTTAATATTAGGTTAAGTAATGATAGAAGATTACTGGTTGGATGGTTAGTATAGTTAGGGTATGTTACTTGTTGTGTCTCTTGGGATAGAGAAAGAGTGTTATTCTTAGTCTAAATCTTAGATAATATAGCTTTTTATTTTAGTATAATATTATTACAGATATTCTACTTAGATGAAAACTACTCTTATTATATTTTTTTAGTCATTATTTTATATATACTATACAACTTATTAAAAATCCTTCTTTTTCTGAAAAATAATTTAATAAAAATAATAAAAGCCCTTCAGTAAAATACCAAAGGGCTGGGAATGGTCTGGCTCCCCTAACGTTTTCCAGTTGGAACCAAATTATCAAAGATATGCGAAATATCTATAAACTAAAGGATTTAATTAACCTTCCTGTAAGCGTTATAAATCCAATTTAATAGCTTATTATCCCTTATTTATCAATAAAGTATACTCCCTACTCTTATTCTAACCATGTATTACAAAAGTAAACTTTATCATTTTAATAGAAAGTACAGAGTGAAAAATACAATAATTGCTTTAAAAATGAAAAAATGAAAAACATGTTCAATAAAATAATCAAAATCATTTGGTTAAAAAATTCTTTTTATATAGAAATAAGTGCATAAATCGAATTTAATTCTAATTAAAACATCTTATAAGCTTTTCTTTGTAAAAAAAGCTTATTATCTTAATTATGTTTTTTTTAATAAATCTTCTTAATTTTTTATGTTAAAACTCATATGCATTTTTTATATTTTTTTCGATTATTCTGTATGCTTCAGGGTACTCTTCCTTAGTATAGAACTTCAAAGCCTCCTGGTAGGCCAGGATAGCCTTATCGCAGTTGCCTTCCCTATCCTCAACCTCGGCTAGGGTGCGATAGGTATTCCCCAGGTTGTTCTGGGTCATGGCATACTGCATGGGGAAATCCCCTGGGGTTCTTACTTTCAAGGCCTCCTGGCAGGCCTGGATAGCCTTATTGCAGTTCTCGAGCTTATCTACAACTACGGCTAGGGTGTGATAGGCAGTTCCCAGATTGTTCTGAGTCAGGGCATAGTTCATAGGGAAATCCTCTAGGGTATGAAACTTCAAGGACTCTTGGTAGGCCTGGATAGCCTTATTGCAATTGCCTTCCCTATCCTCAACCTCGGCTAGGGTGCGATAGGCATTCCCCAGATTGTTCTGAGTCAGGGCATAGTTCATAGGGAAATCCTCTAGGGTATAAAACTTCAAGGACTCTTGGTAGGCCAGGATAGCCTTATTGCAGTTGCCAACCCTATCCTCAACCTCGGCTAGGGTGCGATAGGTATTCCCCAGGTTGTTCTGGGTCTTGGCATAGTCTATGGGGAAGTTCTTTGGAATATAGAAATTCAAAGCCTCCTGGTAGGCCTGGATAGCTTTATTGCAATTCTCGACCTTATCCTGTACCTCGGCAAGGGTGCCATAGGCAGTCCCCAAGTTGTTCTGGGTCAGGGCATAGTCTATGGGGAAGTTCTTTGGAATATAGAAATTCAAAGCCTCCTGGAAGGCCAGGATAGCTTGAAACATTTTTTCAATAGCTATTTTATATTTGTTTAATTGGAAGTATATTTCAGAAATATTTAAAAGTGTAATTGCTTTTTGTAAATCATCACCTAATTTAACACTTTCTTTTAAGGAACATTCTAAATATTCTTGGGCATCTTTCCACAGCGCTAATTCTTTATAAACACGACCGATATTATGAAAAGTTATCATTTTTCCATTTGATTTATATTTTTTATCTTTTAAATTTTCAATTTTCTCCTCAGCTTTTTTAAAATTTTGTTTGGCTTTTTCTAGCTCATACAAATTAAAATAACAAAGACCAATTAAATTGTAAGCAGATACTCTATCTCTATCACTAGAAAGAGAATATTTAATAATTTCATTATAACTTTCAATAGCTTTTTTAAAACTTCCCACTCTTTCATATTCTTGACCTTTTTCATAAGCTTGTTTCAATAAGGGATTTCTCCCAAGATTTTCAATTTCGCTTTCAGATAAGCCCATACTAATTAGATGCGTTATTTGTATTTCATTACTAACATCTTCTTTAAATTCTTTTTCTTTAAATATAACAACTCTTCCATTATAAACAGCAAACACAATTATTAATATTCCAATTACAACCTTTATTTTATCTTTTATACCAAATTTATGAAACCCTATTCCTAAAATTATTAAAATAAATCCAAGTATAGCAATGATAATATTTATATCCATAGAATTTTTTAACCTCTATTAATTACTAGCGTTAAGTTATACTGGGTATTTATTATCAATATATTTGATAATATTTGAAAAGGGAAAGGTCTCTATATTATATTACTAAGTTCATATAAAAGCGGTATGCCTTCCTTATTATAAACTACAAATCAAACTTTTACATATTTATTAGTATGAATGTATCTTAAATTCTTCTTTATTCCATCCTTCCAAAATGTTTTTATAATATAAAATAATTCTTTCACATTAATATTTCTGTATTTTACTTTATGAAACGAACAAATATAAATTGTATTACTTTCAAGTGGTGTTTACACTTTATGCTCTTTCCTATAGAGAATAATACTATTTATAAGGGTTCAGGTAAAGAATATTTTCGCTTACCGTCTAAGAATTTTTGATATGGGATTTTACCCTTTAACCTGTAACCTTGATTCGTTCTTTTAAAATTATAATCAGTGATAAACTGATCCAGATCATCTTGTAATTCGGATAAAGAGGAATATACTTTTTTGATCATGGCTATCTGGTAGAACTCTTCCAGTAGCGTACGATTAAATCTTTCTACTATCCCATTGCTTTGCGGAGTTCTCGGTTTAATCTTGGTATGTCTGATTCTGTTTTGTTCTAGAAATTTCTCATACTCCTCAAAGTCAAGCAAAATTCCAGAGTAAAAGCCGGACTTTTTTCCATAGTTGTAAAACAAAAAATATTAGAACTTATCTCCTCCCTTCCTGAGAGCTTTTGCCCGGAAACTGGGTCCATTAATCTTGATGATGGTGGAATAATGCACCACGCGATCCAGTATGGCTGAGGCCAAGATATTATCGGTAAAGATATCTCCCCATTGTTCAAAAGTTTTATTGGTAGTAATAATAACCGATCCCTTTTCATACCTTTTAGAGATGATCTCAAAGAAGTCATCAGCACTGTATCCGGGCAGCCTTTTAAACCCCAATTCATCCAGGATCAAAAGATCTGGTTTTAAGTAATAGTCTACCTTCTGATAATAGGTGTTATCTGCTTTGGCAGCATTTAGATTGTGTAACATCTCTGATACCGGGGTAAACAACACCTTGTATCCTTTCATTAGAGCCTTAATAGCAATAGAGATGGAAAGGTGAGACTTCCCGGTACCCGGATTACCGATAAAGACGATGTTTCTCTTCTCGGTAATAAAGTTACAGGTAAGGCAATCATTAATCATGCGTTTATCAATAGAAGGCTGGAAAGAAAAATCAAAGTCCTCGATGTTTTTGTAAGCCGGCAACTTGGCTCTGGAATACCTCTTTTTGTAGCTGTTGGTCCTCCGGTTGCTCTCTTCATCTTCTAGGAGAAGCCCTAAGAATTCAGGATAAGATAAAGACTTTTCCTTAGCGTAGCTTACTCTTTCCTCCAGGTTATTGTAGATTCCGGAGAGCTTGAAATTTCTTAATCTTTTCCTAACCAGTTGCATAGGCGGCCTCCTTTTCGAATTCCACCGGCATAAGGTAACTTCCGTTATGGCAGATATTCTTGATTACCGAATATCTGGTTACTCCAAAAGAGAGTGCTCTTCTGCAGGCTGCTTCAATCACTTCATCCGGATAGTTCTTTTCTAATGAGAGTATCCCCTGTACGGTTCTACCCCAATCCCGGGGATGCTCTTTTATGACCAGGAAGAATAACTGCTCGGTGTAGGTTCCGAGATGAGCCATCTTGGCCTGATACTTCTCTTGATATTCGGTATCAGAATATCTCTTGTAGGCCGGATAATGACTGTTATTGGTAGCAAACCTACCCCTACCGGAAAGACGGGGATGAAGGGCAATCTCTTTTCCCTGATGATAAACTTTTAATAAATTCCTGGTCAGTTCTATCTCTACCTCCTTACCTACGTATTCGAAAGGGACTGAATAGTAATTATAGTCTACATAGATGTGACAATCATGGTAGACTTTACGGGTACCTACTTTTGCTAATTTAAATTCTTCTTGAGGGAGGGGAATAAGCTTTGCCTTCTCTTCTTTTTCGAATACCTCTTGAGGGACCTTTCTGGTGGTGCCATGGATCCGCTGGTTAGCCCTGGTATACCATCTAAATAATCTTTCTTTCAGGTCTTTTTCACCGCTAAATTTACGGCCCAAGAAGAAATTATGCTTCACGTATTTTATCCCTGATTCTACTTTCCCCTTATCGTTAGGTTTTCTAATCCTACAGGGCAGAGGGTGAAAGCCATAGCAAGAGGCAAAGTTTTTATACAGTTCCTGATAGATGGGTTCATAGAAGTTGGCCTGCAGGATAGCTGATTTTAGATTATCCATCTTGACATATTGGGGTATGCCACCGAAATAATCAAAGGCATTGATATGACCTTGGATAAAGGTCTCTACCCTCTGGTCATAGACTATCTCATAATAGTCTAAGCGGGAGTAAGACAGGCGCATATTAAAGACCCAGGTCTTTCTCTTTTTGCCCTTATAGCCGAGATAGCCGAAATCAACCTGGGCTTCCTCTGCCGGGAGGGTATGCATGCGGATAAAGATATTTTCTCTTTTCTTGATTTGGCAAATATAATCCTTTACCGTAGAGTATCCCACCTTTACTCCTTCTTCTTGTATCTTTTCGTGTATCCTTACCCCGGAGAGATTTTCTTCTAACCATTCCAAGATCTCCTCCTTATGGTCATCCAATACCCGGGGATGGGGTTTCTTTTTAGGACATTCCGTCCCCGCCTCTATCTCTTTTATCTTTTGAGCCACTGTCTTCCAGTCATGGCCGGTAAGCCTGGCAATCATCGATTTATTCTTATGCCTTTCCCAAAGTGATTTAATAGTTATATACATCGCTACTCCTATCATTTTTTTACCTCCCTTTAAGTTAAAATTATAACTTAAAGGGAGGGATTATTTTATAGATATAACTATGGAATTTTCTCTGGCGTTACCTCTGGAATTTATTATAGCTTTGAGGTACTCGTGTTTACCGTTTACCCAATGAGTGGTATATTCCTTGCCATTATCGGTTAAGATCCTATCAAGAGGTATATTAAATCCTTTGTATACTGGTAGTACTTTTGTTTCCAGGAAATCAATCGAACTTATGGCCATCTTATCGGTATAGACCTTGGCAAAACCAAAGCCCGCATAAGCATCCATACCGGTTTGTTAGTAGATTCTTCCCAGTCCTTTAATGGTACCGACATAAAAGGTATCCTGACAGAAGAGATAACCGGGATAATAGGCACTGATATGTACCTTTTGTCTCTTTTCCATCTCTCTTAGATACCTTTCGGTGACCACCGGATTATCGGATTTTTCTTGGGCGAAAAAGAGCCGATCAAGACGGCGATTTAATTGTTTTCGGTATAATACCTTATATACTCCAGTGTCACTAATCATGATATTTTGCTGTCTTAATTCATTGGCAATCCTTTTCGGTCCATGAGTAGGGTAATCTATGATGTAATTGAGAATGATCTGTTCTTTATCCAGTTTTATCTGGTTAGGCATCTTGGGCTTTCTTTTTACCTTATCTTGTAACCCCAGATAGCCTAACTGACTAAATCTTTTTAACCACTTGTAGTAGACAGTTCTGGATATATTAAATTCTCTACAGCTATAAGTAACATTATTGTGTTTCCGTGCATGTTGCAGTACACTGTATTTGTAACTAGAAATACGATCATCTTTGGTCATGTGTGCTGTTCTCCTTCCTATTTTGGATATTATGGTTATCAATATTCTATAGGAAAGATCACATGCATGACCACTTTTATTTTAAGTGAAGTGTAAACACTACTCGAACTTAGTACATATAAATATTATCGCAACTTAATTATTGGAATATAATAATTAAGTTAATATGCCAAACTTCTTCCAATTAAATACTACGACAAATCTTTTCAAAATCCTTCTTTTTTAAAATAAAAAGCCCTTCAGCAAAAGGCCAAAGGGCTAATATTCATCTATCTATAAATGGTCGGCCAGACAGGACGATTTTCGAACTTTTTGCATGAGTGAGGAAACTGAAAAATTGTATCAGAAGTTAGAAGAATTAATTGGCATCTGTTAAGAATTTAAAAAAGGCAGACACTTCAATTATGAAGTCCTGCCTTTTGATTTTCTTGGCTCCCATTTCACCTTGTTTGAAGACTGGCAGATCATAGCAAAGAGCCATAAAAAATTCTCTGGTAGGTGGCTTGCACCCACTGCACCCATTTAATGGTTAAATTGATAAATAGTTAAAAAGCCCGAACAGCACGAACCCGACTATCGCTGATGGATTTATCGCAGTAGTCCTGATAGCCATTGGGAAAGACCTGGTACCACGCGTTGTTTATATCTTGCTCAGACGAACTATGATAGGATTCAAAGGTGTAGGATTCCCAGTCACCAAAAAAACCACCAACTCCGGCGAGGTAAAGGTTTTCATAGATCAGATCGAATTCATCTTTCGAGGGTAAAAACCAGTCGTTATAACCACCTACTATTAGGTCATTGCATAACTGTGCTGCATAGCTTCCTACCCCTTGTATAGTTACTATGGCTGTCGTATTAGACTGGCCGGTACCTATCGCGGTACCTATTGCACCTGTTACCACATAGTTGCCATTGTACCATTGTATCCCCGTGCTCTGATCGCTAGGGGCGGCTTCTAAATACCGCCAGCCAGAAGAGTAATATCCTTTGTCGTAGAAGATATATCCTCCCGCAGGACCAGTATCACCAACCGTGTAGGTGATCGGTGGAATAGGTGACCCACAACCGGGTATCAGAAAAACCACTATGATGAGCAGGCCAAAAAATAACAAATACTTTTTCTTAAACATTTTTAAATAACTCCTTTTTAATTATTTTATTAAAAAAGCAATCTATGCCTTTAGTCTGTAACAAATTTTAAATAAAAGTCGAAATTAATAATTTATTTGTATTTTTTATATTATCCTATCAATCACTCCTTCCTTTTTTATTTTTTAATCCTCTCAGCAGTACACTTAATTTATTTCACCTTAACCTATTCTTAGATCCATAACCTTGTTCTCTATCCTTTCGGAATAGTTTACCTTTATCAACTTTTAAGTATTTGCATAGACTGTTCAACATAAAAATAAAAAGGACAAAATAAGAATAGTTATATTACTTGCTTGCTCTGTCCTTTTACCTGAAAGATTCTTCCTAAGAAATTAGGAGATAGTTCTTTTAGTAAACTCTGTATGGGTTTTCTTAAAGAGTAGGAATTGCCCCTTCGGTGCTTTTTAATATAAAGCTCTCCAGAGTTCTGTCCGGTAACGGTCCTTTGGCCTGAAAGTTTGGATACTTTTGACATCTTTCCTCTTCGGCTCCTTTTCTTTTATGATGGAAAGAAAAGGTCTCTCCCGTTACTTTCATACAGGTTACGATATTTAATTTTTTTTAACACATTATTATCTTTATACTACAAGTCTATTCAAAAATCCTTCTTTTTCTATAAAATAATTCAAAAAAACAAAAAAGCCCTTCAGCAAATGCCAAAAGGCTAATATTCATCTATCTATTAATGGTCGGCCAAACAGAACGATTTTCGAACTTTTTGCATGAGTGATGAAACTGAAAAAGTGTGTCAAAGGTTAGAAGAATTAATTGGGATCTGTTGGAAATTATAAAACAGAATGACTATTAAAATAAGTCTTACCTTTTTTAATTAACCCATACTTCCTATTAAATAGGTTCAGAATGCAAAAAGGGACACCGAAGTGCCCCTCTTATTAAAGTAATGTTTTTTGTTCTATTATAGTTATATAATTCTACTCAGGAAGATAATCTATTCTAATGGAAATGGTAAACTAAAATGCACCTAAGGTGGAAAATAAAAATGCACCTTTTAAGACAAACAGTTCTTTACTATAGTATGAATAAGAATCATTACTATAAGGAAAGGACTGATCTATGGTTAACAAGATTATGTATCAAAAGATTCAGCATTTTAAGAGAAGAGGATTTACCAAAGCAGACATTGTAAGAGAAACCGGATTAAACAAGCGGACAGTCTTTAAATATTACGATATGTCAGAGAAAAAATACGCTCGCTATATAGAAAAAGTGAGATATCGGAGCAAGTTATTTGAGACTTACCTGTCCCCTATTCTTGATCTATACCAGGTAAATAATTTTCAAAACCTGGAAAAATCGGCAGTGTATGATTATCTTGAAGAGAAATTAGGGTCTTTGCCGGGTACGGAGAGGAGTTTCCGCAGCTATATTAGTTTCCTGCTAGAGACAGAACAGCTGAAATTAAATGGCAATAAGCGGATATATTCTCCGGTGGCAGAACTTCCCTACGGCAAGCAGCTGCAGATTGATTTCGGAGAATACCGTACTAGAAGTGGCTTAAAGCTCTATATCTTTGCAGCGGTTTTATCTGCCAGCCGCTACAAATACGCTGCCCTGCAGGATAGACCCTTTACTACTCTGGATTTAATCAATCATCTCCTGGATTGTTTTGAGTATATAGAGGGAATACCCGAAGAAATAGTAATAGACCAGGATAAGGTGATGGTAGTAAGTGAAAACCGGGGAGATATCATCTATACTAAGGATTTTAAGCAGTTTATAGAAGAAATGTGTTTAAAGATGTATGTCTGCCGGAAGAATGACCCGGAGAGCAAAGGGAAGATAGAGAATCTGATTAAGTTTGTGAAGAGAAACTTTTTAAAGATAAGAGATTTTGAAAACATTGAAGAGGCTAAGGAAAGGCTGTTAAGATGGTTGAACCGGCGGGCCAATGGCAAGATTTCACTGGCCACCCGGCGTATCCCTCAAGAAATGTTTAGCGAAGAGAAGGCCTATTTAAGGACTTTGAAAAATTCCCTTTACCGGAAAGATAACTTAAATGCCAGAGAGAGGCGGAAAGCAGATATTACAGGCGAGATATCGGTGAATTCTTGTAAGTATCCGGTCCCCTTGGAATACCGGGAGCGGGAAGTAGATATCTATAAAACCGCAGAAAGACTTTTTATCTACGACATCCGTACCGGAGAAAAGATAGCAGAACATACTATATCTCCTATTCCGGGAAGCCGGATAGCCAACCGGGCCCGATGCCACCATAAAGAGCTTAACCAGAAGCAATTAAAAGAGGAGCTAAAGAGACTTTTTGCCTTAGATAGCTGGAGTGAATTTGTAGATAAAAACTTTCAAATGTATACCCGCTATTTCCGGGATCAGTATCATGATGCACTAAAGAAATTCTCCCAGGGAATAGAAAAAGAGCATCTAGGACAGGCTATAGCTCTATGTCTGGAAAACCGGACTTACTCTATGGCAAATCTATACGATACTTATCAGTATTACCAACAGGAAGCCGAATTAGCACTACCAAGGGTAAAAATTGTCTGTAACTTAAGGGGTATCCCCCGGGAGAAGAAGGAATTTCAAGTAGAAAAGAGAGATATCGGAGTTTACCGTGCTCTGGTAAATGCCTCGGAGGTCCGGCCATGAAAAAATATCAGCAGATAGTCAGCCTACTGGAAAACTTAAAGCTGAAAGGAATGATCCCTAATCTGGATAATGAGATAACTGAGGCCGAAGAAAAGAAAATATCCTATTTGAGTTTCTTGGACCTTCTTTTAAAGGCAGAGATAGATTACCGGACAGAAAGAAAGCTTAAACGGAATCTGGCAGGAGCCCATTTTCCGGTAGAAAAAGACCTGGATAATTTCCAATTTGCTAGAGTAAAAGGCATCACAAAATCAGATCTATCGGCTCTTCTGGATTTCCTATGGCTGGATAATCATACCAACCTATTGTTTTTTGGACCACCTGGCCTGGGGAAAACGCATCTATCCATAGCCCTTGGACTAAAGGCTATACAGGCAGGCTACACGGTATGCTTTGAACGGGTGGCCTCCCTTATTAAGCTGTTAAAGATGGCCGATATTCAGCGTAAGGCGGGCTTTAGAGTGAACCGTATCTTAAAAGCGGATCTGATGATTATCGATGAGATAGGCTACACGCCAATAGAGAGAAAGGAGGCTAATCTATTTTTTAATCTGATAAGTGAGCTTTATGAGAAGGCATCTGTCATTATCACTTCTAATAAAAGATTTGATGAGTGGGCGGAAATGATGGGTGATGAAGTGATGACCGTAGCCATGCTAGACCGGTTGCTCCATCATTCCAAAGTATTTAATTTAAGTGGAGAATCATTTAGAATCCAAAAAGAAGAGGAGGATTAAGCCATTTTTTTCTTTCTAGGAGGTGCAAAATTGTTTTCCGCGCAAGGTGCATTTCTACTTGCCATTTACATCTAATTGTTGCTTCAACCGGATTATCGTTATCATCTATTCCTGCGACTCTTACAATAGAATATACGGATGTACCTGAATGCTCAATTCCATTCTGGATTGTGGAAAAAGCGGGAATATAATCTGTTTCAAACCATTCAAAAAATTCTTCTGCATCAAGAATTGTTGTATCTGCTAACTCATTTTCTTGGTTGTAATTAGTGAAAGTTAAGCTGGCTATGGTAACCCCTACCCCATTGCTTTCGCTAATATTCATCATATAATACCATTTCCCGTCTTCACTGGAACAAGGTACTGGGTTTGGATCGGCAACTATACCTAACTGGGCTATTTTAGGTACTCCGCTACACCCAGCTAAAATTACTATTAAAGTTAATGCAATAATAAATAATACTATCCATGTTCTTTTTGCTTTCATCATTTTCTAATCACTCCTTTTAAATTTTTTAATTTTTAAATAGTTTAATAAGTTTGATATTTTTATAAACTGGTTCGTGATTTGAACTAAATCTAAATATTTGACTAATACGGCTAAGAATTAGGATTATTCTCCCTCAAGAAATATATATTCGGATATTTTCCAACTTCCACCTTCCTTGATACAAATTAAGCGGACCTTATCATATTTTATTATGGGATCAAGTTCATATTCAACATGTTCAGTCGCTTCCACTACGGCTTCTAAATTGCTGGAAAAAGTTATATCTCGATTGATAAATTCATCAATATAACAATCATTATTGGCAAACATATTCTCCAATTTATATTGATAAGAACTTAAGGTATATAGATAAGCATTCTCCCAGTTATAATGGTCTATCAAGAAAGGAAAATGACAGCAGGAGAGCACTTTATTAACATCCTCTTCTACAAAGCCAGCGCCAAATTTATCAATTAGAGCATTTATCTCTTCCTCGGGAGTTAAGTCAATTGAAGGTGCGGTGCAACCAGTCAACAAAAAAAGAATACAAAGTAGTAATCCTGCGAAAACTAAATAATTTACTTTTTTCACTACAATTTCCTCCATTTTTTAAAATAATATTTAAATGCAATTTTAGATTATTGCAACAAAAGAAAAGATATCACCTCCTTTTATTTATTTTTCCCTGGTTTATTATATTAAATACATGTTTCTTAATTTTTTATAATCCAATACCTCCCTAAGTTTTACTTTCTATTCACTCACACAAAAAACCCAGCAGTCTGGAGGTCATAATATTGTCTGAGAATAAACAATATTTTGATCCATAACTTTGCGCCCTATTCTTTCGGAATAGTTTACCTTTATCAACTTTTAAGTATTTGCATAGACTGTTCATCGTAAAAATAAAAAAGGACAGAGTAAAAATAGTTATATTGCTATTCTTGCTCTGTCCTTTTACCTGAAAGATTCTTCCCAAAAAATTGAAATATTTCTTTTTAGTAAAATTTGTATAAGTTTTCCTAAAGATCAGGAATTGCCCCTTCGGTGCTTTTTGGTATAAAGCTCTCCAGAGTTCTGTCCGGTAACGGTCCTTTTGCCTGAAAGTTTGGATGTTTGTGGTATCTTACCTCTTCGGCTCCTTTTCTTTTATGGTGAAAAGAAAAGATCTCTTCTGTTACCTTCATACAGATTACGATATTCTTTTTTTTAGGTGATTGTAGAAAAATAGATATTATGCTTGGACGAAAAACATAATTACCTATTTTTTTAACATACTGTTTTCTTTATACTACAAGTCTATTTAAAAATCCTTCTTTTTAAGAAAAATAATTTATGAAAATAAAAAAGCCCTTCGGCGAAATGCTAAAGGGCTAATATTCATCTATCTATAAATGGTCGGCCAGACAGAACGATTTTCGAACTTTTTGTATGAGTGAGGAAACTGAAAAAGTGTATCGGAAGTTAGAAGAAGCAATTGGTGTATATTAAGAATTTAAAAAGGCAGAACCTCAACAAAGAAAGTCTGTCTATGTTATTGTCTGGCTCCCCCTATTGGACGCTTTCAGAACTTTTAAGGAGAATATGATGATGGAAAATATTGAATTGTCCTTTTAATTTAAAAGCGTACTGCTTTATTTTTAATTTTTATATAGTTAAATTTGGGTTTAATTTATAAATTTTAAGATGTCTACTTCACATGTAATTATTTATATACTACAAAATACCATAATATATACATTATTTACTCCGCAATTGATGGTTGTATCAGTATCGCCAATATAATAATAAGGAAATGCAGTAGATTGAACATGAATATTATGATATCCGAGAGGAACATTATCAAGCGTAATATCCCCATTCCAATCACTCGTTCCCCATAGTACATCATCTATATATACCCGATAAGTATAGTTATTATAGATGTCTATATTTAAAGTTCCAGTAATACAAGGTATAGGTGTTTATTATTACATTATTATTCTATTATGATTTATTATAAAAGAGGTAAAAAAACAAAAGATATTTATCAATATATTAGTGAAACGTTTTTATGGCGGAAATCCGTACTACACAAGTAATTTCAAATAACCTCCTCCTTTGTGGTTATTTTACCGATTATAGGATGATTGCTTAAGATAGATTTGGATTCTAACAATCTTTTATTTTATAAAGATATTTTCCTCCATTTTCAATCCACAGTTTTCCTGGTCCGATGAAATCTTTTTGGTGAATTGAATCAGGATGCCGATAACCTAATCCTACTGATTCACAAATTTCTTTAGAAATTCCGGTAGCTAAAGTGACTTTAAAATTAAACTCTTCCTTCCCGGAATTAATATCAAAACTCCCTTCTCCTCTAACACATATCACATGAGCAGCTATATTTTTACTAAACTCAGGATTTAATTCTAAATACTTTTTTACATAATCCTTACAATGATAACCTATTTGCCTTAAGACAAAATCCATCTTCGATCGGGAATGAAAACACTTGATATGAGGGGCGTAGATAATTATCTCTCCTCCTGGGGCCATTACTCCCGGGCTCTGCAATTTATAGGAACCTTTCCCAGCAGTCCAAATCTCATCATAATTTTTGTCAATGACCTGAACAGCGACTTTAAGAGATTCATTTAAATAAGTTACGTGGAGCTGAGAGCTTGCTCTTGCTGCTTGTTTATAGGCCTCGATAAAGCCATCGAATCCCAAACCTACATATAAGCCTTTTGGTATTGCTCGATGTTCTTTTTCTCCAGAAACCATATTAAAAGAAATTGTCGGTGCTTTTATCTTACTAAATATATAAGAAGAACCTTTATTTATTACTTCTCGAGTAGTGTTATCGACAGTTCCGATAACCTGAGGAATGCCAATTAGTACTGCCGTCCAGTGAAGCAAATCTATTACTTCCGGACCGGAAATTCCCGGGAAAAAGACCTTTAGTCCTCCCGCATAACCGGCAGCTTCATGGGGAACTGTCCCGCTTAAGGCAATAATCAAATCATAATCTTCGGTAATTAATTTATTTACCACTACCTGGATAGACTGAGAGAGTTCTCCCTGAGTTTTTTCTGCTACAAAAAAGGCGGGAATCTCCCCCACAGTTACTAGTTTTTGAGGGTTACTATATTCATGGTTGTAATAATTATCAAAACTAACCTGAGAAGAAATGCCCAACTTACTTCGAATTTCCTTCTCCGTCATTGCTCGGTGAGTACCACCGGCATTTAAAGAATCAATCTGTTTCATACCTCTATTTTTTAATTCTTGATATATGAGAGGAACCAATCTATTTGAGAAATCTATTCTGGTATAATCAGGATGAATTAGGAGAACTCGTTTTATCGCGTTAAAATCCTTTAGACTTTCCTTTATGATTCCCTCTAATTGTTTATTTGTTAAATCTCCATTAAGATTCTCAATTGACAGCACATTAATCCTCCTCTTTAATTAATCTTTAGTATTTGGTTAAGTTAAAAGGCTGAAGTTAAAAGCAAAAAACAATAATTTTAAATTCAAAACTTTTTGTATAAATTATTTTTTTAGAATAGGGACCGGATTTATCCGACCCAGGGTTCACGGGGTTGATAAATCAAACCCCTTGTATATTAATAGTAACTTATTATTTGTGTTCTCTCTGGCGGCATTAAGCAAAATATCAACTTTACCAAAATCTCTGATTACCTCATCTCTGCAGGACTGTATTTTTTCTATATCCATTACATTTATATAATATCCTTTAGCTGTTACTCCATGCTCTTACAATTGCTTTGCAACTTTATTGGCATTTGCAATATCACATAGGGCTACTTTGGTCCCTACCTTGCCTAATCCCATGGGGCAATAGCAAATTCTAAAACCTTTGCATCACCAGTAATCACTGCAGTCTTCCCTTCGAGGCTAAACATCTTCAAATTCCCTTGTATTAACTTTTCCTCCTTAAGTTCAATGGTTTCATAGATAGTAAATTATTCAGTTATCTTGTTAGTTAGTTAAAACAGACTTTTTGATTGCAAGGCAAAACGACCAATTAAGCGAAAATTATAATTTAGAATCATTTATAAATAGAGCATTGTATATTTCTTTTTAAATCTATCCGCTTTACACTAATATACGAGATAAGATCTCGAGATACGAGATACAAATTTTGTTTTGTGCTTTTCGCTTTTTATTTTTCGCTATATAATACACAATACTAAATACTAATTAAAAATTCTAAATGTTTTCTAATATGATCAGAAAGTTCCCGATAATAGTCTTCTTCATGGCAGAATAAAATCTGATAAATCCTACCTTTAAAGATATATTTTCCTTCATCATTCTTTGCCTGTAAAACAGAACCATATGTTATGTGTATAAATTGTCGAGGATTCGGCTTATTAAAAAAGTCAACTAATTGCTCATTAAAAAGTTCTTTCCATTTTATATAATATTAATTACATTTTGAATTGCCATCTTTGCTGTTTTTTCTATCCCTTCATATGTTGCAGCCCCAATATGGGGAAGAGCAATAATCCTATCACTTTTAACAAGTTGAGACCCTACTGGTGGCTCATTTACAAACGTATCCAAAGCTGCTCCTGCAATCTTTTCTTCTTTAATGGCTTTATATAATGCTTCTTCGTTAATTACACCTCCACGAGCCGTATTTATTAGGTAGGCTGTTGGCTTCATAGCATTCAACTCCTCACAATTTATAAGATTATTTGTTACTTTAGTCAAAGGGATATGAACACTAATAAAATCTGACTGCTTTATTAAATCGTTTAGCTTAACATATTTAATGCTATGTTCTTTAGCAAAATTATTATCCTGATAAATATCATATACTAAAACTTTCATATTTAAACCTCTTACAAGTTTTACAAGACTCCTACCTATATTTCCTAAACCTACAATTCCTAACACCTTTCCTGATATTTCTGCACCAATATGATAAGGCCACTTATCCTGTTTAACTTCAAAATTAAGTTGGGGTATTCTCCGAGCTAAACTAATCATTAACCCCAATGCAAGTTCAGCCACTGCATTACTATTTGACCCTGGACAATTTGCAACCTTCACTCCGTGCTTTTCTGCTGCTTTAATATCTATATTGTCAGTTCCAACTCCAAACTTACAAACAACTTTTAACTTCTTAGCTGCTTCTAAAACCTTTTCATTAATTTTTTCTAACCCTACAATATATCCATCTATATCCTTTATTACTTCAATTAATTTATCTTCACTTAACATAGGATCCTCATAAAATGAAATTACCTCGAAGCCCTTCTTTCTAAGTAACTCATTAGATAATTTTTCAACAATTCCTTGCTCTTTTTTAGTCAAAGTAATCAATACTTTTCCACGCATATAATTGCCTTCCCTTTATAAAATTTTTTTGGAATATTTTATACTTGTAATAATCATAAATGCAATAGCGCAATATATTTATGACAATTTAATATCCAAATAATTTAGCGGAGTGAGTAGGACGGTAGATGAGCAGTTCATCTACCGTCCTACTCACTCCGCCGTACGTTTCGTTCGGTATATGGCAGTTGGTTCATAAAGCACTACGGAGTTCTCCGCGGAATTAATCTTTGGTTTGTACCGAGTACATACTCGACTCTCCCTGATTGGTCGGCAGCTACACCGCTTTCTTTCCAGGGTAGACTCTTGGTAGAGTTTTCTTCCTTTTTAATATGTTTCTCGAACCTACCATGTTAATCCCCCACTTCATGTTCAACCCTTCACTAGTATTAACCAGCTAATATGGCTTCTATTGACTTCTACCCACTAACATGCCAGACCTCCCTAACTTGACTTTATAAAAATATTTAGTTTAATCGATTCAAAAAATCGCATATTTATATATTCGCTTCACTTAATTTAAATTTCAATCTTCTTAACACACTGGATAATATCCCAAATAATGTCTTCAAAGTTCGGGTTAGCTACTTTAAATTCAGTACCACTAATAACTAACGGTACACCGAACACCACGATTTTAGCACGCATCTCTAGGGTCTGAATTGCTTGTTTGGTAGAAAGGCCATCGACAGCTTGCACTGAAATATCCACCATCTCTAGTACTGATTGGAGATCGTCTAATGGGCTGAGTCAGGGAATCATATTACGCTCATCAAACTCTGTATACACGATAATATAATCAACGCTTAATTCCTTGGTCTAACGTGCTCTAACAGGCTTATCTTCACAAAGCATCACACCACACATTACTTTGCTACCACATTTTTTTGCAATTTTGACTTGTTCAATAATGCTTGCATCGTGCATCTGCCCCATCGCAACCACCATATTAGCACCTGCCTTCAACATCATCTCTGCTTCAAGGCCAGCACCATCCATCGTTTTCAAATCTGCACCAATCAATATTTCTGAGAATTTCTTGTGTATGGATTCAATGCAACGTAAACATTCTGATAGAATCTGCGATGTACCAGTTTCCAAACAATCTACACCAGCACGAAGAGCAGCTTGTGCATTTTCTAATGATTCGTCGATCTTTGTAACATCTAAAAAATCTGAATAATAGGTTTCATTTTAAATTACATTTATTAGTTAATCTTAATTATAGATTTTATATTCTGTCCGCTTTCCATCTTTACAAAAGCTTCTTCCCATTCATCAATTGGGTAAACTCCACCAATAATAGTGTCCAGATCAAGCTGGCTCGATGCCATCAAATACAGTGTACGTTCCCATGTTCCATAGGTGTGACTGAAAGATCCCTGAAGAGTAACTGCTTTAGCAACCAGTGGGTCTAGATTAAAGTCAAGTGGTTCTGGTCCCCATCCAATCTTGGTAATACCACCGCTAGGCCGTACCATCTCCATAGCTTGCTTTAATGCACTACTAACACCTGTGCAGTCTACAACCCAGTCAACACCCAAACCGTCTCTTAAAGACCGAATCAATTTCATAGGATCTTCACGCTGGACATTAATAGTGTAATGTGCACCAAGCTTCTTAGCAAGTTCCAAACGGTTCAAATCAATATCCATGCCCAACACAATAAGAGTGCTAACACCACTAAGCTTTAGTAATTGAAGCGCTAACAGACCAATTGCTCCACTGCCTTGAATGACTACCATGTCCCCTGGTTTTATGCTGCTCTTTTCCACTAATGCCTTATTTACAACACAGATAGGTTCTGTCAACGCTGCATGTTCGAATGAAATATTTTCTGGAATATGATGCAAAATTGTCGGACGTGCCGCGACATAGCGCGTCATAGCCCCATCAATCAAATTACCATAACCTTTACGTTTCGGACAAAAATTGTAGTTACCGGTCAAACAATAAATGCATTGTCCACATATTTCTGCAGCGGTTTCACAGACTACACGATCTCCTACGTGAAAGCCTGAAACCTGGGGACCCATTTCAATAATTCTTCCGGAGAACTCATGCCCCAAAATAACTGGTAACTTAATCGGCCAGCTTTGGTTCTCATGCCAAAGATGGATATCGCTACCACAAACACTGACCGCAACTACTTCTATTAATACCTGATTGGGCTGAATAATTGGTTCAGGGACTTCTCTTAATTCAACATCACCATCATGGCGTCCAAATTTAACAACTGCTTTCATTAATATATTCCTTTCTACTTTATACTGAATACAAACTATTTATTAAAATATTTATTTCGCATCATTTTAAGAAAATTAATGGACCGCTTCATCTCATTCATACCGTTAAACCCATCCTCGATACTAACCCAGCCGTCGTAACCAACCTCAGAAAGCAACTTAAAAATTTTATTATAATCGTTTAATCCTTTTCCTATCACTCCATGCTTCAGTTTAGAGAAATATCCAATTGTGCCATCGCTTTGGCGCAATTCTTCTAGAGTGGAACCAGGTTCTAGATATCGATCACTGGCGTGCATAGTCTTAACACGATCAATCACTTTACGGAGCAATTCAATAGGATCATCTCCTGCTACGATCGCATTCGACGGATCATATTGAACACCAAAATACTCCCGGTCATTGATTGAATTCACAATCTCTAAAAATACATCTTGCTTTTGCGCGAATTCTGGATACTTCCAATAGCCATCCTTATAGTGGTTCTCTATTACCAAAATAATGTCATTCTCTCTAGCAACCGGCAGTAACTGCTCAATCGCTTCAACAACCCACCTAATGCCCTGTTCCCTACTAACTTGCGGATAACGCTGGCCACTTAATATACGACAAGCCGCTTTTGGGCCACCCAAACGGCGAGTTACTTTAATCATCTTCGCTTCATACTCAATGGCTCGTTTTCGATTACTTAGATCGGGATTTGTAAAATCAGGCGAACAGCAAAGCATGGGCATTGCATATCCGGCTTTTTGAATTGCTTCACCAACCGAGTTAAGGTAAACCTCATCTAAACTTGCAAAGAACCCCTCATACATTTCTAACCCTTCGGCTCCAAGAACTTTTGAGTCTTCAATCCAATCAAATACCGTCATTGTATGATGAATGCAAATTTCATCCATGTAGCATTTTGGAAAAACAGAAATTTTCATTTTGTAAATCCCTTCGATTGGTTATTCCTTGCCTTTAAGTAAACAATATTTTCAAGTTTTATTATTTAATTGGACACCTTCCAGTAATGTTTCCACTTGAAACTACTGTAATGGTGTGCTCAGACGCTAATTTCTGGAAATCTGCTCTGTATAAATGGGGCAAATCTCTTCTGCCACTCCGAAACATTCAGTATATCATCAAAGTTTAATGTAAAACCGTTTAGAGCCCTCATTTTAGTTGACATCTGGAATATACCGATCATTCAGCTATGTAGCTACCTTTTTTCTGACTTATATGATACAAAATTTCTTTTCTTCTGTTACTCATATGTGATTCTCCTCCTCCCGATTCTATTCTTTTAAAGTGGGGATAAGTGTATGCCAATCAGTATTTTTCTGAAACTCCCGCCCAAGATATAGAAGCAGGACTTCGGAGTATGGCACCCCCATGAACTGTAGACCAATGGGTAGATTCCTTGATGAAAACCCAGCTGGGACTGAAAGTGCAGGAGCTCCTAATAGATTAGCTACAGATGTGAACTCCGAACCGCCGAAAGTCGGGTCATTATTACATCCAATAGTCTCCTTTGGTGTAGCTGCAGTTATTGGCGTCGTAGGGGTTACTATGACATCCACCCTTGAAAATGCCTGCATGAACTCATCAAATATAGCCTGCTGCAAAACTCGCGCTCGTATATAGCAAGAAGCAGGAAGCAAACCTCCTTGGGTTATCTTTCGTTTGGATTGATGTCCTATTTCGAGATTTAGAATACGTTCCATATCTATATACTTTTCACACTTTAATATCGTAAAAGCAACAGTTTGAGAAAAGCAAGCAAGCTCTAGAGGAATTTCAAGTATCTCTACTTCGGGAATACGACCCAAAACTTCTAAAGCTATTTTAAAACTATTATATACTTCTACATCTGTCCCTGAAGCATAGATCCAGCTCTTAGGAACACCGATAGTTATACCTCCTCTTTTTTGGATTTTTACACTATTAAAATCCGGGACTTCAATGCATTTTGTTCTAGGATCACGAGAATCATAGCCAGCTATTGCTCGAAGTAATATACCGACATCTATAACTGATCTTGCCATTGGGCCAACCTGGCCTAATGTCCAACCACCTGGCGTAATTCCATAATTACTCACAAGCCCATGAGTAGGCTTAAGGCCTACCACACCGCAAAAGGATGCGGGAACACGGATAGATCCACACCCGTCAGTACCCATTGCAGCTGGTACAAACCTTGCAGCAAGTGCAGCTCCTGAACCACTGCTTGATTCACCCGTTTTGTACTTCAAATTCCAAGGATTACAAGGTAGTCCACTGAATTCATGATCACCATGACCAAATTCACACAGGTTTGTCTTTCCGAATACAATAGCACCTTCTCTTCTGTATCTGTCAACAACATATGCATCTTCATCCGGTATATTATCTCTAAAGGCATATGACCCATGAGTTGTTTTAATTCCCGCTGTTGCAATGCTGTCCTTGTAGGCAATTGGAATTCCTGTAAGAGATCCTTCAACCAAACTTTGAATTTTCCAATCTTGAAGTAACTCATTTAAATTTCTAATAGAAATAAAACTATTAATTTTTCCATCATAACGACTAGCTTTTTCATAACAGGAGATAATGAGATCTTCTACCGTAAAACTCCCTTGTTTTACTGCAGCCTGAATCTGTGTAATTTCAAGCATACACGGCTCAGAATCCCGGATATGAGTTTTTGTTGATGATTTTTGCTGATCATCATCAACCCAACACTCCTCATACAAAAATTTTACTGCTGAACCTTCCTTAATAAATTTATTAACTGGATTATCCCAGGTACATCCTTTCCCGACATAACTGAAATCCCATAAAGATGATAGTCTTTGTTCTAAATAGCTTAGTTCCTGGGATAAAAGCTCCAGATCATCCGTTGAAAATTTATTAATTCTCGGAATCCAACTCAGCGTCTTTTCTAAATACTCTTTATCGAGCATACTATAAATTAAATCCTCCTTCTTTTATTTATATTTACCAAATAAAACGACAATAAATAATAAGTATTGAAAAACCAAAATAATACAAACTTGTAATTTGGCTATCTCTGTCCACAATCCTATGTCTATGCTTTATTCTTTTAGAATATACTTTCCCTACCTTTTCATTGCCAATATTTATTATTGTTTTACAGCACCACTAGCAAGCCCCTTTACTAGAGATTTCTGGAACAGTAAGAATAAGAAAATTAGTGGAACTGTTCCTAAAAGGCAACTAGCCATGATCTCACTCCAATGAAACCGATATTCCTGAAAAAATGTTTTAATGCCAACAGTAATAGTTAACAACTCATTTTGACTCAAGAATGTACGTGCAAACATGTAATCACCCCACGCAAGAACAGATGCGGCTAAGATACATGCCATAATCCCTGCAGGGCATAGGGGGAGTATAATCCTGAAAAGAGCTCCAATTTCAGTGCATCCGTCCACCATGGCCTGCTCATCCAAAGATGTTGGAATACTGTCAAAAAAACTCTTCATCATCCAAGAAGCGAAAGGAACTTGGAAACTAATATAGGCAAGAATTACCGATGGATATTTGTTGATAATTCCCCATTTCTGGAATAGTATATAGAGAGGGATAATAATGAGAGTTGAAGGAACCATCCTTGTTGCAAAAAAGAAATACCCAATACCAATGCTGAACTGGTTTTTATACCTGGAAAGACTATACCCAGCAAATATTGCTACAACTATAGAGATTAATGTTGATAAGCTTGTGAGGATTATTGAATTGGTTAACCACTTAACTACAGGCCGAGTAGTGAATACATTCCGCCATGCATTTAATGTATATTCTCCCGGTATAATTTTAGGAGGATAAGCCATTAAGCTTTTTTCACTGGAAAAAGATAAAACAAGCATGCTGTATATTGGGAACAAAGCAAAAAAGGCAAAAGGTAAAAGTACTATAATATTTATTAAAAGTCTCTGTTTTTTATTTATCATAGACAGACCTTTCTTTAGAAAATAAATTACTAATAAAAACTTTCCTTCATCATCAAGCGCATATAGAGAAAGATAATAAATAGACTGATAATAAGCATTATAACGCCTATTGAAGATGCGTATCCAAAATTAAAATTTACAAAAGCCTTATTATAGAGGTCTATTCCAAGAGTCTGAGTAAATCGTGCAGGGCCACCTCCTGTAAGGATCCAGATTATTTCAAAATTTTTGAAAGCCCACGTTCCATTTAGTATAAGAAGCACAGTTGTTATTGGCTTGAGTGCGGGTAAAGTGATGGAAAAAAGTTTTCTAAAGTTTGAAGCTCCATCGATTGATGCAGCTTCATATATTTCATTAGGAATTGTCTGTAAACCTGCCAATAATCCCATGGTTACAAACGGATAACTCTTCCACGTTGCAACTATAACTACTAAAAATAAACTCGGCAGCTTTTGAGTAATCCAACTCACATCTAAGCCAATTATGGAAATCCAATAAGTGATGATTCCGCCAGGACTTTGAAAAAGCTGTAAAAAGATATAAGCTGCTATAGCTCCTGGAATTGCCCAGGGAAGGCAAATAGACACAGTAAAAAATCCTTTTACTTTTTTAAGAGAATTTAAAAGTAAAGCAGAAAACAACCCTATTATATATCCTAAAATGGTTACAAGGAAAGTAAAGATCAAAGTAGTTCCCAGAGAATTGCGAAACTTATAATTTGTGAAAGCACGAACAAAATTAGTAATGCCAATAAACTTTCCAAGAGTTGTCGGACGCATTAGATTATACTCCCTAAAACTTAAGTTTAACATTTGCAATAGTGGATATCCTATTACCAACAGACTTATAACAAGTGCCGGTACTAGAAAAAATATACCTAAATATCGTCTCCTTTTCTGCAGATTATTATTTCTTACAACTTTTAGCTTAGCGTTTAATTTGTTCAATTTAATATGTCCTCTTTTTACTAATTCTAAAACTTTTCCTTTAGTGACAAGATTGAAGTTACCTTGCACCATATGTTTCAGGCATGTTACCTCAGCTGTAATATCAGCTACTCTTTGAGGCTTCCAGCGCCAGAGATACAATTCTATGGATAATACCTGTGCTGTTCAAACGGAGAATTCTCCAAAAACAAAAACTGCAATATTTTTAGGTGCTGAAATATACTTCCTTTGCTCTATTTTAAAATATTGCATCTTGCTCAAAAAGAATACTTTGAAGTTTGCTTATATCTACTTCTGCAGCGGATACATTCATATTAGAACATATTGCGGCAGCAATACCCACAGCATGTCCCATAGCCATTGCAGTTGCAGCAACTCGAGTTGAAGATAGAGCTTCCGAAGTGACTGAATGACATCTTCCAGCGACAAAAATATTCTTCAAACCTACTGGTACTAGAGTTCTGAACGGAATTTTATATGCTGGAACGATTTCATGATGATGATATCCAACCTTTCCTTTGGGATGCCTGTCAAGGTACCAAGCACCTTTTGCAACTGAATCCGGAAAAGATCTGCACTTTCTGATATCTTCAGCAGTAAGAGTGTAAAGTCCTTTTATTCTCCGAGTCTCTCTTACTCCGACAGATGGGCCGCTATTGAGGAAATAAGACTCAGAGAACTCATTTATTTCTCTCTTCCAGAGATTAAACATCATCCATGCATCACGCCGACCCTCTATTTCTGCCAAAGTTAGCTGGCTCGCATTACTGGCATCATAATTAAGACGTACAGCATTGACCGTGATCTTTTTTTCTCTATCAGAAAAAACCAGCCATGGCCCACCATAACTCTCAAGATACCCTTGATTTTTTGCTTTTTTAAGTACTGTACTGCACATCTTGGTAATATAATCAGCACACGTTATCTGAATATTACCAATGGTGAACTGGAGTGTTAGGGGCTGTAAATTATTGTCTTTTTCGAATCCAGCTCCACATAATAAAGCAATATCCCCATCTCCAGTGCAATCAATCACAATTCTGGGACATATTGCCCTTACACCATCCTTATTAGAAATATATACCGTAGTACAAGAGCCATCATAGGTATCAACACCGATAATCATACTGTGATAAAGCACAGATACTCTACTTTCCTTTAGTAACTGATCAGCAGTTAATTTTAAAGTTTCTGTATTCCATCGTATTGGTATTTTTTTTATTGTTCCTTGATCAATATTCTCCTGATCCGTAATCGGTTGAAAAAGCTTTTTACTTTGAAGAGGATTCGGTAGCCTACCAGTTTTTTGGAGAAGTTCAAGAGCAATTCCACCTACTGCTAATTCTCCGGAAATCATGTCTGCAATGCCACAACAACCGGTTACATTTGAACCCGTTATTGTACCGCCAGCATAAGGCAATTTCTCAACAGCCATGACTTCTGCGCCTGTTCTTGCAGCTGACAATGCAGCAGCAATGCCGGCGCTGCCTAAACCGCATACTAACACTTCAGGTTCTCCAATTATCGGGGCAACAATATTAAAAAGCTTATTATTCTTCATTCTTATCATACCTCCTGAAATGTGTAAGCAATGAATGGAGGCGGGTAGCAATGGTTACTTGCCACCCGCCTTAAATCGTTGCATACTTTATTTTTATTTAGTAGCGCTTTCAGTTTTTATTCAATTCTTCCAACTCTTTCTGGATCTGTTCTGCTCCCGCCTCTGGTGTCAGTCCACTATAGAATACCTCTTCCAATATTGGGTAAACAATATTTGTTATAGCCCCTACATACTCTTCCATCCCCACGGGATTACTATCTATCCCTTCAGGCATATATTCTTGAACTTTTATCAATGAAGGGAAGTTTTCAATAGCTTTTTCAGTAATCGGTATATTTTGTGGCAAAATAAGTCCTGTCATTTCAGAATATGCTTTTACCATTCGCTCAGAATTCATGAACATAATAAACTTCCATGCTTCATCCTTGTATTTTTGGTTTTTAATAATGCTGAACCCATTACTGATACCAGTCGCCTGGAAGCCAGGGAGTCCTGCCAAACCAAGATAGGAAATCATATTGGGATTTAATTCTTTTATAGTAGAATACACCCATGGACCATCATACAACATTGCAGCTTTTTCTTCCCAGAAAAGTTGACGCATCTGTGTTGAATTGATTCCTGGAGCAGTTGCACCTGAAACAATGAGATCTCTTAATACTGATATCGCTTTTATTACCTCTGGGGAAGTGGCCGTAGGCACACCATTCGTAGTAATGTTAACTCCTTGGCATAAAACTAATGGTAACCAACCATATAAGTAGATTCTATCGCCACTTGAAGCACATGAATAACCATACTGTTTCTCACCACTCTCTTTTGTTTTAGTCAATTTCTTTGCTGCTATTACAAGGTCATCTAGAGAATTCCAAGTCTCAGGATAGGAAACACCTGCTTCGTCAAACATTTCTTTATTATAAAATAACAACTTGCTGTAGGTGGACATGGGAATAAAAAATTGCTGACCGTCAACAACTGAAAAATCCCAAAAATTCTCAAGGAATTTTGATTTAAGTTCTTTAAATCCAGGATATCCATCGAGTGACTCTAAGTATCCCGCCTTATAGAACTGATGGAACCGTGCTCCCTGTACATGATTTATTTCAGGAATATCATTAGCTTCATAACGTATAATCATGTACTCATTATAGTTAGCTCCACTTGGGATAGTAGTTGCCTTAATACGTATACCAGGATTAGCTTTCGTAAACTCATCTGCTGCAAGCTGAAACCAATCCCTATACCCAGTTTCACTCCACTGCCATGATGGAAACTCCAATTCAATAACCTCCTCCTTTTTTTCCTGAGCAAACAAAGGAGATGTGATAACGCAAATCACAAAAATTATAATCAGTAATAATATAATATTTTTTTTCATTATAAACCTCCATATTTAAATTTTATTTTAGTTTATTTCTTTCATCCTGTTAAAAACAATATTGACTGACTAACCAATACAAATAATTTTTACTCTCCCTTCACCTCCCTTCAATGCGAACAATGAGTCTTTCGGAAAATTTTGAAAGCCTTTATTTTGCACTTTCTCGGCAAGATATTCTTATGATTAATTCAGCATTAAAGATATTTAAAAAAAAGATTATAATCAGGACGTATCTTTGCCTTATATAATCGACTGAGCAAAAATAAATAATTTTTACTTTTTAAGACAAAGAGAAAAGCTCATGATAAAGAAAGAATAACTTATTTTTAAAAAATTATCTTTTAATTCTTAAACTCATCCCCGCTCCTGAACCACGCTTTATTAGCTCTTCAACTTCTTCAAGTGTACTCCAATTTAAATCTCCTGGTATCGTTTGTTTTAATGCGCTCGATGCATTGCCATACTTAAGACATTTCTTGATATCCTTATCAAACTTTATATATGCATAAAGGAAACCACCAGTAAATGCATCACCTCCACCAACCCGGTCAACAAGTTCTATTTCATAAGTTAAATCATCATAAAATTGCCCATCGGAATAAGCGATAGCTGACCAGTTATTTTTCAAAACAGTTAGATTTTCCCTTAAGGTAATAACAACTACCTTAAAACCAAACTTCTCCTGAAGCCTTTTAGCAGTTGACTTATGATTGTCCTCTTTAATTTTAAATACTCTGAAAATATCTTCTTCGGTAGTAATTAAAATATCACAATATTTCATAAGTGGGGCAAGAACCTCTTGTGCCTTTTCTTCTGACCACAACTTGGCTCTGTAATTAAGATCAAAATTTACTTCTACATTATTATTCTTCGCAGCAATAAGTGCTTCCTTAGTTGCCTCAGCAGCAGAATCACTTAAAGCAGGCAGTGTACCACAGACACAAAAAACTTTAGTCCCTTTAAATATTGAATTCCAATTAACTTCTCCTGGTTTAATTTCGCTCATTGTCGAATTTGCTCTATCATATATAACTGAATTTACTCTGGGCATTGCACCAAATTCAAGATAAAATAATCCTACTCTACCACCTTCTGACCAGACTATATGGGATATATCAATGCCTTGTTCGCGTATTTTATTAATAACCATTCGCCCTAAGGGGTTTCTTGGTAGTTTTGTTATATGAGCTGTTTTTAAGCCAAAACGGCTTGTAACAGTACAGGCATTCATCTCAGCACCAGTAATTCCTATATTAAAATAGTTCGCTTGTTCAATTTTCTGAAAGTTTGGTGCACCTAATCTTAATAGCATTTCACCAAATGTAACTAAATCATACATCTTTATAACTTTCCTTTTAGTTTTTTATTTGTAAATTCATATACTTTCTTTAATAGCGTGCAAGTGCTTTTTATAGAATAATAAATGTTTAATGTAAACATTTTGTATTTTTAAGTTATATTATTATTTCCGTTTTTAACATCTTTAACTTCGTTAATTTTTTCGACTAACCTCTTAGCATTCTCGGTAATAATATCGAATTTATCTTTTGTTATAGCATCATTATTAAGCAGATCCTTTCCAATAGAAACAGCATAGGCACCTGATTGAATAAAATCAGCTGCATTCTCTATACTTACTCCACCTGTAGGCATTAAATTAATTTGCGGGTAAGGCCCCTTAATGTCAACAAAATATTTAGGTCCAAAATAACTAGCAGGAAAAACTTTTACAATGTCTGCTCCCTTCTCCCAAGCATTAAAAATTTCTGTAGGAGTAAATGCTCCAGGGATAATAACTTTGTCGCATTTTTTACAAACATTGATTACTTCATGGTTTGTGTTTGGTGCAACTATAAATTCGGCGCCTGCATAAATTGCTGCTCTTGCTATTTCTGAATTCAGAACAGTCCCAGCCCCCACCCTAAAGTTTTGCCCTATATTTTCACTAATCTCTTTAATAATTTTCAAGGCATTAGGTACTGTACACGTTATTTCGAGACATTTAATACCACCTTTCATAAGTGCTTCTACTATTTTTAATATTTTCCTTGATTCGTTCAACCTGATAACTACTATGACTCTATTCTTTTTAATAATATCTAATGTATTAGCTTTCATTATGATTGCTCTCCCAATTATTTATTAGTCTTCTAAATAACCCATGTTTTTAGAAATATTTAAAGCTGTGTTTTTTATTTCTTTAATGAGCTCTTTTGATGTATTATTATCTAAATCTAAAAATCTACTCTTTGGAACTGAAATACTTATAGCTGCAATTACATTTCCTATATGGTTCCTTATGGGAGCAGCTAAACAAACTCCCCCTTTTTGAAATTCTTCAATTTCAATTGCATATCCATTGCGCCTTACTTTTTCTAATTCAGCTTTCAGATCATTTGCATCCACAATACTGTTTTCTGTCATTCGAACTAATTCCTCTTTTTCTAAAAAAACTTCTAGTTCTTGTTCTTCTAAAAAGGCGATCATTGCTTTCCCTAAAGCAGTACAATTTGCTGGTACCTTTTTACCAATGTAAGAACGAATCATAAGACTCTGTCCTGCCTCTTTTCTATCAATATACATAACCTTTCCATTATCCAGCATTGCTAAGTGAACATTTTCATTGCAAGATAACATCAATTGTTCTAAAAATGGTTGCGCACAGTTGCGAATATCTAATTTTTTTAATACTAAATTTCCTTTTCTTAAAAATGCTAATCCGATACTATATTTTTTATCTTTTTTACTTCTTTCAAGATATCCATATTTTTCAAATGTGAATAATATAGGGTAAACTGTACTTGATGTAGAACTCAATTTATCAGCTATTTCTTTTTCAGATAATTTTTGTATGTGGTCATCAAATAAATCTATGATAGTTAATGCCTTTACTAATGATTTATTAATATAAATTGCTTTATTTTCCATTTAGGATCCTTACTATTTAATTTTATTATAATAATCGTTTTGTTATATGCAAAACAATTTATTATATAATAAAATACTTTTTTATATTTGTCAAGTCAAACTGTGATTTGTTAGTTACATTTCAAAAGTGGACTAAATTAAGCTCAATATTTTTAACTTTTTACATACCTAAAAACTCATCCTTATGCCAGAATCTTACTTTAGAGGAAAGTAAATGGGATCTAATATTTATTCTAGACGCTCGAGCAAGGTTGAGTTTAATCTAAATTCAATTCAGTCATTGATAGGAGGAAATATCGTGCTTGACAGAAAAGTTGAAAGAGAATTCTTAGATGAGAGCTTAAGGAAGTGGAAATATCTGATAATCTTTTTAAAGAAGCACCTTTAGAAACACTCTGTAGGTATGTTGAAATTGACTATTATGAATGGCTATAATAACTATATTGTTTTATATGTCAATTTAACTAAAAAAGCTAATTGAAAGTTTAGCATTTTAATATAATTTCTTGCAAACCTGTCTATGTGCAACGCAAAGGCAAATATGTAAGAAATGAAGAGAATACAGAAGATAAAGAGAGTATACAGGAGGAAATAAGGATATAAACGGGGTATTTCATAAATCATGAAAAATAACATCTTATTTAAGCCTGTTTTAAGCCCCTGTTTTAAGAGCGTTGGTATAATTCATCGTATTTTTTAAATACACCTCATATACGCCAAATACGAAGCTTTTTTAAAAAACGCTAAAACCCTTATTTTTCAATGGTTTCATTGATTTCTTGCAAAATCTACGCGTAGATCATTGATTGTTTTCTTAATTTCTTTGATTTCAGCAGTAATATCCTGGGAAAATTCCTTTTGATTTTTGATGATTTCGGTAATAAAAAATTCCAATTTATATACCAGGTAGATAGAAAGCACCAGAGGAAACCCATTATTTGCTATTAACTTTAGTACATATTCAATATCCAATTAATTCTTTTCCTTTCCAAAAGCGTTTTGGTCCAGGCCTCATATCGAGATGTAAGAAATCTTTCTTTTCATAAAATCCAATACCATTAAATCCTATTTCCTGAGCAAATAGGAGAAGATCATAAAGCAAATAATCCTTTACATGAATATCTACCGCCATACCTAGGAGATGATAAGAACCGGGAACTCCTCCTACCTTATGATTTTCCTCCGGACACCGGTATCCGGAGTTGATATATACTGGCCTATTTATCACCATCCTTAAATGATTTAACCTGGCAAAAAGGTCCGGAGACAGCATAACCCGCTTACAGCAGGGACACTCAAACTCATATAAAGAAAAATATTCAGTTAATTCTATATCATTAATTATACCCATCATTTATTTATATTTTAAGGTCCTGCCGTTCCTTACGACATCAGGCATGGCCTTATAAATAATTTCGTTCACCTCCGGGACAGTAGCCTTCATCAGATCCTTTACATAGGATATTTCACCCTCTTTTAATTCAACCTTTTGTTTCTTCAATATTTCAATCAACTTTACCCAGGCTATTTTCCATTTTTCCTCACCGTTTCCTATGCCAAGTTCTTCCTCTGCCCAAAGCATAGCTGCCAGAATGGCCTCTTTTATTTTATCTGTCCTATCCTGGCCAAACTTATTGATCATAAATTTAGAGGCCAGGCCAACCAGAAAAACCAGAGTGAAATCTAATAGATATTTCGTGATAAAACCTTCTAACATTTATTGCTCCTTTCTATCTCCCAGGGAAGGTCCGCGGCCCTTCCAAGGAGAAATATTACAATATATTAAAGTTATACATCCACAACATCAGTAGACTTATAATCAAGGATTCTGGCATTGACTTTAGCCACTAGGTCATTGCCGCTATTATGGAAGACGTTCTTAGCGATAATCGTATCCATAACTCCTTCTATAGCTGCATCTTGTGCAGCTAAGTCTGCATAATCTCCATCATCTAAATTTTTGGGATTGTCCAAAGTGAGGTTGACAGTTTTTGCAGCACTATCCCTGAATTGCAGATAGAGTCTTTTGTAACTAGTTACATCCCCTAATTCGGTAGCCATTATTTTTTTTCACCTCCTTTTTAAGGATTTACCATCTGGTAAATCTGTTATCGGTTTTTAGTTTTAGTTATTAGCCGTTCCTTTGCTATTATCCCCCCTTCCCTGCTAACGGCTATTCACTATCCACAACGACTAATTTGCTATTCAGTAAGTTGGGATTCTTTTCCAAGTCTGATTTCATCTACAGTATACTTCTGCAAACCTACTAAAGCGGTAGCTGTATCATAGGCATCTTGATCTAAGGCAGTTGATTTAATATTACCAAAGGTCTTGCTGTTGATGGTAGGAGCTCCGGTACCCGGATTGGTACCTACTACCAGTCTGAACTGTAAGGATGAATCACGGGGAACAGTGATTACTGTGGCCATTTATTTTTCACCTCCTTTTTTATGGATTTTGAATCAAGTAAAACCAAGAAGTATATGAATATATTATCATATTTCCATGTATTAGTCAACATTAGAGCATTATCAGCTTCTTTAATACATAAAGGTTCTTTTTTCTTTGGTATCCTTTTAATTGCTCGTTATTATATTAAAATAGAAAGGAATCCTTCCTGATACAAGAAGGACCCCCTTCCATGCAAAATATAGTTATAATTAATAAAGAGCAGTTTTCACCGCCTTTTTATTTTTCTTTACAATCATATTATATTATGATCAGAACCCCTCCCACCTTTCATCTACTTAATACACACTCTTTAAAAATCTAATACTTCAAGTAATAATAAAAATCCCTACTTTCTTAAAGCAAGGATTTTGGTGAATATTTTACTATTTTATTCAATTATTGTATAAGTCATTTTTCTTTTAGAATTTCGATATAATCTTCTCTGCTAACATAACAATTTTTTAAATTCTCAAAATTATCCCCATTAATTTTTAAAGATTGTCTAAATTTATCTGAAAGTTTTCTTGGCATATCTCTTCTACTATGAGAAAAATATACTGGTAAAATAGGTTCCCTTTATATTTAAGCAATTCATAATTATGCTTTTTTGACTATATTCTATCTGTAATTTATTAATTATCGCTGTAACTCTATTTTTTTAAATTGTATATTACTTTTCTTCTATTATTTCTTCATAATAAACCATCATTCTTTTTAAAGTTTGACTCAATTCTCTTTCATTTTTTAAATCTTCGTAATATTCTATAATTAATATCTTCAGGTCTTTTATTACTTCCAATTCCATATCATCATATCCATATAATCCTAAGTTATACAAAGCATCTCTTATTGTTTTAAGTTTTAGTCAACTAGAAAACGGTTAACATGGTAACTGGGCAATAAAAAGTGTATCAAAGAATTGTCACTTGTCATAGATAACCAATTATTTAATATACTTAATTTCTATTTATACCTAATTTCTAATAACAAACATCCTTTTGGAGATATATACGGACCGTGTTTCATCCCTGGTGGTCTACAAGCATACATTCCTTTACCACAGATAATTTTCTTTTTTGTATCAATGAGCTCTCCTTCTAAGATATATACTTCTTCCCAACAATCATGTGCTAATGTTTCATGTGTATCTACTCCAGCACACCACTTTACAATTCGAGTCCAAGTATGTGCCTTTTTATCTTCGCACAGTACTTGTTCATAGATTCCTGGAGGATAACCCTTACAAGCTCTCCATATAATATCTTTGTTGGGATTAAAAAATTCTTTTTCTTCTTTTGACATAATGTTTTTCTCCTCCTTTCTTATTAATGACCTAAAAAATTTGCTAATAATAACACACTGCTAGGTATATAAGTTATAATAAACAACACTATTAATAATATACCTATCTGAGGAAAAAGATCTCTAAACATATCCGAAACTGAAATTTTAGCAATTGAAGCAGTTGTAAATATACATACGCCTAATGGAGGAGTACACATCCCTATAGATAGATTTACAGCCACTATTACTCCGAAGTGAATTAAGTCTATACCAAAAAATTGAACAATAGGCAAGAATAAGGGGACAAATATAACTATATTGCTAATCGTATCAATAAAAGTCCCCGCAAACAATAAAATTATATTTATCACTGCTAGTAAAACATATTTACTGTGGATATTAACTACCATAATTTCTGCCAATTTTTGAGGAATCTGTTCGATAGTGAGGTACCACATAAATACACGGGCATTACACAAAACAAATAGTATAATTCCAGTAGTTATCGCTGATCGCTTTAGGGTCCCAGGTAAATCAGACCATTTTAGGTCTTTATAAATAAACTTTCCTACCACGAAAGCAAAAACTACGGCAATAGCTCCTGCTTCTGAGGGAGTAAAAATTCCTGCCATTATTCCCCCAATAATCATTATAGGCATCAGCAAGGCTAAAATGGCAGATTGCATATTCTGTAAAATCTCTTTGAAAGAAGCACGTCGAGCAATGCTCGATTTATAATTTCTCTTCTTGCCCACAAAGTAACTAAAAATCATTAAAGCAATCCCCATGGCAATTCCGGGGATCACTCCTCCAATAAAAAGTTTCGCAATTGATACATTTACTAAGGTACCGTAAATAAGGAATGGAATACTGGGAGGGATTATGGGACCTATCGATCCGCCGGTAGCCATCAAAGAAGCGCTAAAGCTCTTATCATATCCCTCTTTAGTCATCTCGGGAATTAACATCCCCCCAATGGCTGCAGATGCAGCAATAGCAGACCCTGTAACTGCAGCAAAAAACATACAAGCTACTATGGCAACCATGGCTAGGCCACTGGGTAAATGCCCAACCAACACATTAGAAAATTTTACTAATCTTTTGGATATACCGCCTTTCCCCATTAAATCTCCGGCAAAAATAAATAAAGGAACCGCAATCAACGAATAAGAATCGATGCCTGAGAACATCTTTTGAACTATCACTGGTAAAGGATACCCTCGGATTATTATGGCGGAAAGGGAAACTACACCTAAAGCAAAACTTATGGGCATGCCCAATAAAAAGGCTATAAATAAAATAACAATTAATGATAAACCCACAATACGTATGTCTCCTATCTAATTTTGTGTCTCTAAACAACTACTTTTTAAAATTTTTAATTTGGTCTTTTAGATGAAAAGAAATATAATAAACCATTGCTATGGCACTCAAAGGAATTGCGAGATAATAATAGCTTATAGATATCCTTAAATAGGAAGTTACCTGATTTGTAGAACTCAATACAAAAATTAACCCTGCTACCACTAATGTAATCAAAAATACCAAGATAATGAAATTAACAAGAATATTTAAGAGCTTCTGAAGTCTTTTTGGAAATTTATTTACCAGTATATCAATATTTAAATGTGATTGATCTCTAATTCCTATTGTAGCGCCTAAAAAAACTAGATAAATAAAAAGAATTCTATTAATATCGGTTGACCAAGGCATAGGTATACTAAAAAGATAACGGGAAAAGACTTGAAGAGATACAATAATAGAGAGTAAGGCCAAAGATATTATTAAACTATACTCAATAATTTTATTTAAAATATGGGTAACCCGTTTCATAGAATATTTTTTACTTCCTTACTAATATCTTATTAATCTTAGGGAGTATTTCTACTCCCTAAGATTGTGAATATTATTTAGTATTTCTAATATTTTCCACTAGTTCTGTGGGGACTATATCTGAAATAGCTTTAGCTACGTCTATAGTTGCTTCTATAAATGCCGATATATCAACATCTTCTGTTACTTGCATGCCCTGGTCTTTTAAATATTGCAAATTTTCATCATAATTTTTTATTTGCACATCTCTTTCATACTTCTCAGTCGCGGCAAATGCTTCTTCTATAATTTTTTGGTCTTCCAATGATAAACTATCAAATTTTTTCGGGTTCATTAGATAACAATAAGGAGAAAAGGTATGTTTAGTTATACTGCAATACTTCTGAACTTCATAAAATTTCATAGATCTAATAGTTGCAAGTGGATTTTCTTGTCCATCCACTACTCCTTGTTGTAGAGCAGTGTATAATTCTCCAAAAGGTATTGGAACCCCTGTGCAATTAAGGGCTTTCATGGTAACTAACCATATTTTAGACTCCTGTACTCTAAACTTAAGACCTTCCATGTCTTCAGGTGTCCTAATAGGTCGCACATCATTAGTCAAATTACGTAACCCAATATCTCCATAGCCCATAATTTTCATACCTTGAGCAAGAAATTCCTCTTTCCATTTTTCTCCTATTTCGCCATCCAAAACGTGATAAGCATGTTGCCGATCTCTAATTAAAAAGGGGATCCCCCATACTTCATAACTCGGCACCCAAGATGGTAAAGCACCAGCAACGGTACAAATATCTACTGTTCCCATTATTATACCTTCTGCAAGTTCTCTCTCGTGTCCTAATTGCCCACTTGGGAAAATCGTTATTTCTATTCTTCCATTAGTTTTCTCTTCTACCAATTTCTTAAAATAAGTAGCGGCAATCTGATATTGATGAGTTAAAGAACCATCATGTCCATATTTCAATTCAATAGTCTCGCCTGCTGCTACAACTGTGGATACCATAAGTAACATTATTAACATTAATATTAAAATAAAAAATCCTCTTTTTCTCATTATTATAACCTCCTTTTTTTTCAGAATAAATAAGAAATTGTAATTTCTAAATATCACCTCCTTTATTACTCAACTTACTTTGCTTTCTCCCTCGCTCTTCAAAGAGTATATGCTTCTGGTCTTCTATCATTAAAAACAGGCATTTTATTTCTTACTTCTTCAACTAATGATAAATCTATATCTACAATAAGAAAACCTTCTTTTTCCTCAATTAATTCGCCTATTATCTTCCCCCAGGGATCAATTACCATAGAATGCCCAAAGAAAATGTTTTCTCCTGATTTTCCTACTCTATTACAAGCTACTACGTACATTTGATTCTCTATAGCTCGAGCTGTAAGCAAGGTTCTCCAATGATCTAAGCGAGGATGCGGCCACTCAGCACATACAAACAACAACTCAACTTTGGAAAGAGCTATTTTTCTAATAAGTTCACAAAATCTAATATCATAACAAACCACACAACTGGAAGCAATTCCATTTAAATTGAAAATATCAATTTTTTCACCATTCACTAAATAATTATCTTCATTCATTAGACCAAAAAGGTGGATTTTATCATACATTGCAATTAATTCACCGTTAGGATTAATAACTTGAGCCCTATTAACATAACCTCTAGAGGTGGATGCAATAATTGATCCACCCACAAACCATACTCCATATTGTCTAGATAGTTTGCCTAAAAAATCCGCAGATTCTTTACCTTCAATTGAAGCTATATCCTCTATTTGGTTAAAGGCATACCCTGTTGTCCATAACTCAGGAAGAACAATTACTCCAGGCCTTTCTTTTTGCTGCATAATTTCTTCTATTAAGGTAGTAACTTTTTTATAATTAGAATCTGGGTTACCTAATTTAATATCCATCTGGATTATACCGATTTTCATATTTAACTACCTCCTCTCTAACTTCGATCCGGTAAAGTGAATACTCTATAGGTATGGCTAATTTCCCTTTTTAATACTGGATCAGACATAATTAGTAGATATGTTTTAGCAAATATGACTTGGTTAGAAATTAAAGGCAATGTTCCACTTAAAATAGCTATATTACCTTGTTTTCTCGGGTTGTCCTGTTCACAAATTCGCTCTAACTCTTCAGGTAAAAGTATTTTTTTTAACGAGCCTTCCTGGTATAGAATTTCTGGAGAATTGTCTTCTTCTTTAATCTTTACTCTAATGATTATGTCATCCCAATGATCACGGATATCGGACACTTTCCAACAATTTACCGCAATAATTTTGCTACAAATCTGCTTCGCTTTGGAAATAGATTCCTTTTCTATTTTTCTATCAGTATGGTCACTGGCAATAGTAACGTATGCTTTGCCATTTATGTCCTTAGCAAAGAAAAATTCTACTTCCCCAGATGTTGTTTCGCCTATAACGTATAAAGTTTTTGATGTGCTTACTCTCTCTGGATCTATCCAATACATTGCAGGTACCTTCTGTGGGGCGGGAATACCAAGAATTTCTAATTCTTTAATATGTGCCATTACAGCTTTTTGATCTCTTCCAGTATAGCCTGCAGCCACACAACTATCCCATTTTAATTCAACAATATTTTCTTCTGTTTTTAAATTTCTATATCTTAGATTAATTCTCAATAGATTTATTTACTTCCTTTCTTAAATATACTTTCCAAAATGATATCTTCCGTTGAACGAAGATGGTCTAAACAACTTTTTCTGGCCTTCATCTTTTTCATATCTACAAGAGCATCAACTATTTTTTCATGTTCTTCTGCTACATTGGTAAATCTTCCGGGATATTGCAGAGCTATCATGCCTAATCGTATAATTTCGTCCTTTAATTGTTCCCAGGTTTGATTTAATCTTTTATTATTAATCTTATGAATTATTAAAGCATGAAAATTTTGGTCTAAATCAATAAACTCTGCCGTATTATCTTTCGTAGATTTCATAGCATTTAAAGTATCCTGAATATCATTAATCAATGTGATATCAGCTAATCTTTTATCCAAGATTATGTCTAACACCATTGGTTCAATAATACGACGAAATTCAAATATCTCTATTACATCTTGTTTACAAATAGCTTTTATTACTATACTTTTACGAGAATTAATCTCAATCCATCCTTCAATTGCAAGTCTTTGTGTAGCTTCTCGAATAGGGGTACGACTTACGGAGAACATATTAGCTATTTCCATTTCTCGCAAAACAGTACCGGGCAAAATATCTAAATATAAAAGTTTATTTTTAATCTTTTTATATATCTCAACAGATAGTTTTTCATTTTCGATTTTATTTGCTGGCATACCAAACTCCTCTCTGGTATACCAATACAATATAACTTTTATAAAATTCTGTCAAGCATAAACTTTAAAATAATTTAAAAATATATCGTTATTTTGATCAATTTTAATTTCCCTTATAAATCTATACATATTCCTATCAGTTTTAGACTACTTCAGCGGCTTTAAATAATCCATTTTAACTACTCCGACTGATTTACTTTTACCACGACCGCCCGCCAGGAGCTTTTTTTGTTAAGGAGTTTACTCGAAAGCCACCACATACATAACAAGACTTTATCGGACATTCTTCCAGAAATAATTTCACGCTTATCTTATCCGATAAAGTCTTGTTATGTATAGCAAAAAAAGCATTATATTTTTAACCAGTTAAAAGTTTTTTTAGCCTGGTTAAAAATATAAAGGCGGGCTAAATGAGATACTTCTTGTCGTAGGGCTGCACTTCTATTTCTACTCACCCTATGGTTCCTTTCTATTTCTGATCATTGTTCCTCTACGTTTTTAATATTTTTTAGCAGTAGCAGTAAAAAAATACTAAAACTATCCTAAGAGTTTATAGGTGCGGCAACGATGGCGCTTCCGAGGGAAAGCACTACAAAAAGTCTTAAATGAAAGCGTAGATTTTTTTGCAGTGTTCTCCCTCTCTCAGCGCCGAATACAAAGATCCGGAAGAAAAATAGACACTTAAAAAGAAAAGATAAATGATATTATTGCATTACCTTCCCTACGGAAAGCATAGTTTTCGGCAAGTGGGCGCTTTTCCCTCTTGTCGTAAACTATGCACTTTTTCTTCTCCCGGCATTACTTCAGATAAAAATATCTCAAAAAAGTTTTTCTTTTTGAAGATTTTTTCTGAAGATATGCCCTTCCCTTTGCTTTTCCTTCTCTGGTATTGCTTTTTGTAAAAGAGGGGTGATTTCCCCTTGCTTATAATAAAGCAATACTCTTTCTCCCTGGCAATACTCTCACCAGGTAAATTACTATTTGCTGGTGAGAGTATTGCTCTTTCTTTTTTTCTCTCCTTCTTGTCTTTCCCCCGCGATAGGTAAAAACTACAACAATAAAAAGTTTATATATAAAAAGCGATTCTTTTAACTTTTTATTAGTTGTATGTTTTTTCTTATCGCTTAACCGCAAAGAATCAAAACAATATAATCACCGAAAAAGAAGATAAAAAGTTCCCGATCTTCTGCTCTTTTTTTACTTTTTATCTTTTTTTTCCGGGAAGAAGACTAAACCACGATGGATGGCAGCTGCACGAAAAGGTTCGCAAATAGGGGCGGGGCAAGGGAGAGAGGAAAGAGCGATAAGCTTACATTTATGCTGGTAGAGTGAAGGTGAATCGACCGCAGTTTTTCCTTCCTCCTTATGCTTCCCCCCTAATGAATCATAGCCTAACCTTGGTTTTTTGCGGTGGCGAATAAAGCGAAGCAACAGCGGGGCCGTAAAGAGCGTTACTGCTCGCATTTATGCTTAGAAGCGTCCCCGCGAGCGTAGCTTTTGAGCCAAAGAGCAAAAATAAAAAGAAGGGGGATAAGAGGAGGGTTTTAGGGGGGATTTAAGGGGGAAGGAAAGCTACCCGCTCCGTCCCTGTTGTTTGCAAATTATAATTATAATCGTCAGGTAAATTAGCATAATTAGAGAGAAAAAGTGAGAAAGAGTGGCTCTTTGATTTGCAGAATAAAATATAATAAAAATACTTAAATTTAGTATGACAAAAACCAAAAGTTACCGGACTATTGACTTGGGACGATTCGTTATTTTAAAAACTAGAATGTATCTCTTGTTATTTACTAGTGTATTGTCAAACGAAGGACCGTTCCTCTGTTTTATCAAAATAGGATTTACCGTTATTGTTTAGAAATTAATTTCCAAAAAGTAAGACACTTCCATTGCTTTTTCTCCTAGTAATCCATAGCTAAATTGTCGATATAAAGTCTCAAAATATTTTCTTAGAGTAGGAAAAATATTTTCTTTTACAACTTTTGACCAAACACTATCAATATTATTAAGAAAATCATCTTCACTAGAATTATTTTCTTCTTTATTCCATTCATTTAAAAGTGTTTTATCTTTCTGGATAAAAGATAATATTAGATTATCAAATTCTATTTTTGCATTATAGACATTTCTATTAGATTCAGTAATCTTATTTAATTCATAATAACGACCTTGTCTTGCGTAGTCTGAAAATATTTCTAATAAAGAAAGTAATTTTTTATCATTCGATAGAAAATAACGATCCTTCCTTAGATCTTTGATCAACCTTTCATTTGTTTTGTTTTCCCTTTTTTTAATTCCATTATAATTCTGAATTATCAGACCTCTTAATTCAACTAAATTATGTCCAATGTTTTCTTTTAAAAATTCTGTTGAGGGAAAAAATGTTTTTTCATCCTTACTATCATGATTGTTCTCATAAGTCTTATAACAAATCATAGCCTTCATTAACAATTCAAATCCTCTTGAAAAAAAAAGCAAGAAGATCGGATAAGCCCATTCATCTTTATTTCTAAAATTAACTTTCAGTAGATATTTAAATCCCAATTCTATTAACTCTTTGGATTCAACAACTAAATTTTTCAAATGAAGTAATTTTATTTCTAAATCATTTATTTCGATATCTTTGAAGGGTAAATCCTTTTTCACTATACCATTCATTTTCCAACTCCTTATAAGCGTATCTCTTAGAATCTTGTCTTCATAATTTCACATTATTAGAAATTTTATATTTAAAATTGGGATCCGTTTCTCCTATTTTTATATTTAAAGCTCAATTATCTTGTTAAGAAACTAGAAAGACCCCATAGGTTTTGTGCGAAAAGTTTTCGGGTTATTGATCTGTTAATATACTGATCCCTTCTCTATTTAATTTAACAGCAAAAATATTAATTTTCTAAGAAAAAGAGAAATGTCTTTCATTCCAATACATAAAAAAAGTTCATTAGTGTCTTTATTCTCTTGTAAATTGCATTGTTAAACATTCTTTTTTAATTTCTTATTTCTCTGTCTTTCTAATTTACTATCATTTTTTTCGAGCCATTTTTCCAGTTGTTCAAAATGTTTCTTCCAATCATTATATTCTTCTTCGAAAGTTTTTAGACATTTCTCAATCATAGATTCATATTGATTTCCGAATTTTTCTTCACAAAATATTCCAAACTCCGTCTCATATTCTTGTTGATTAGTCTTAGTATATCCATAACATAATCCACGATAATTTGGATGTACTATTTCGCAAAGATCGTCATATGTTTTTTTTATTCCTGGATATTTACTTTCGCTATCTTCTATCAATTTCATAATGTTTACAGGTTCAGGCAATTTATCTATATTCTTTACACCTAATAACAATCTTATAGTAATGCGCTCAAAATCATCGAAACTCATTTTCCCATCAATAACCAGCTGCATTTTATTATTCATGTATATTAACAAACATACTGTTTCTAAAGCAGCTCTAGTTAATATTAATGAACCTATCGTCATATCATGCATTCCGTTACTGTATGCTTGAGACAAGATGTCTACAAATCGCCAAGATATAGCTTCTCTTAGTACAATTAGTCTATATGTCAATTTCCATTTGTGGGCAATTTTCGAACGCGAGTATAATGATGATAAGTCAATTTTTTTTACCAATGAACCTTTATAAAATTCTAATACTTTTGCAATATTAATCTTTTGCATTTTAAAATACACCTAAATAAAAACGATACACATTTCAGCATATGTAGCAAATTTAATTTAAATTTTCCTTTCTATTAATTTACCCGTAATTGGATCAATTTTTTGTTGTTGACGTGTCACTTCATACGAAGCATTAAATCCGTTATAAATAGTCCTTATAATTTGATTTATAAGCCGGTCATCCTTGTTGCCAAATTCTTTACCTAACAAATTCCACCTCGCATATTTAACCAATGCTTTCCCCCATTCAGATCCTTTTGATATCGAAAGAAAAAAAGGTGATTGTTTGTGCAAAATTTTAATAAACTCTTTGGCATTTGTTGCTTTACCTGTATTTTTCTTTAATTCATCAAGTGAACATTCTTTTAATCCTTTTTTCACTGCCAATTGAAAGGCAATTTCTGTTAATTCATCTATCTTAAAATTTTGAAATTCAAAGTCGGGGTTAGAAACAAAAAACAAGCCACAAATTTCATCTAATTCTGCGGCTTTCCGTACTGCCCGATAATTTTCAGAAACATCACCATCTAATAAAATAATACTAAAAATTTTAGATTTTATATCATTTCTTAGGCTTTCTCTAAAAGAAACACCTTTTCCTTGTTTTTCTTTAAACTGACCACGAAGGTTTATTATTAAAACCGAACTATTTGTCGAAAACTCTGATTTCAATGCTTCAAATTCAGTATTACCTTCAACGTAAACATTAATTCTAATTCCGTAATCTAATCCAAATCTTCTTAGAAATTGATTAGCAACAACCCTATTTCCATCCAATACTCTCGTGCTACCTTGAAGTAATAATTTTGCATTGCGAGATACTTCTCCGAATCCACACTCATCCTCTTCTGGATACTCTTTTTGAAAAGCAAGTTCCAGGGTACGTCTTAAACATTCCGCCATTGTAAGGAAAAGAAGCGCCGAAGAAATATGTCTCTTTAACTTTTCCCTTTCATCCGATTTCATCAGTCGGATGATTAGATGTAGATATTTATTGGAATCTATAATTTCAGCATCTGTGCATATTTTATCTCGATAACGTTCAATATGTACTTCACCTATTGTTTTATATAAATTTATTACCTTTTCCCCAATTTTTTTCAATCTTTCGAGAATAGATTTATAATTGTCTGAAATATCCCAAGTCACTTTGTTAAAAATAGTACGATGAACAGATGGTTCTGATATAACCGCAATAGATGTTATATAGTTCCAATACTTGAATAATAAAGAAGCTTCTTTTTTTGATGACCAGGTATTGAACCTTTCGATATGCAAAGATATCAATTGGTCGAAGCCTTTGGTATTTAACAATGTTTGTACTGATGAAAAATTTAATTTCAGTTTATTATAAATTTGATAAAGAACGTAACAACGAAATGGATGAAATAAAGGTGTAATACCAGGATGAATATCTTCTAAATTTGATATAGCATTAGAATAACCGGTTGTCTTTACAGGCAATTCTCTTTCATCAGCATATAGAAACATATCACCTTTTTTCCCATTAAAAAAAAGTCCATCAATATCAATTTTTTTATCTGAATATACTATGTCTGCATTTAAAAATCCTAATTGCCAAAGATTTAATACAAATTTCTGTGAAAAATCAGAGCTTTTGTTTTCTTTTGATAGCTGAGATAATTTTTGTGAATCTATTAATTTCAATTGTCTACAATTATTTTTCTCAATCAAAATATTAAGTTTGTTAATTTCATGAATTAATCCCTCATCTAAGTAATGGGTTTCTCTTTTCATTATTTTGTCAATGCCCCATATTATAAATTAATCTTTTCTAATTATTTTTTCACGAACAAGCATGTAATTTACAAAATTTCAAAAATATTTTCTAACTTTTAAGAGAAATGAGTCTTATCAAAAAGGCTATGGCTAATATATTGGAATGATAAATGGTATTTTAGAATTTACATTTGGAAAAAATTTAACTTTATACTTCATACTGCTGGTTGGATTAATATCGATAAATAGAATACCTCCAATATTTTCATAATCCCTATTTGCAAAATAACCCATTTCATTATTATATTGTCCAGTATCTTCGTCTAATGCAATTTCAATCGGTGTTTTATTCGGCCACTCAAGAATACTTACACGTAAATCATCTTTTACGATTATTAAATTCTTAGATGTTGGTAGAAATTTTGGGTATGCTTTCTTTATTACGTGGCGAATGTTTTTCCAAGGAGCAATAGATCGAAATTCGTGTGGTAGATATTTTGGTTTACCTCTTCTGCCTTGGTCTCCCTTTTTTAATTCTTTTTTAGTTAATTCACTTTCCCAACCCGGACTTTTTACTTCACAATATATTTTGTCAGCGTCCTCTTTAATCACAAAATCAACATCGTAGTTATTCACAGTTTTTTCTTCCCAATTGACAATTGTGTAACCAAGTAATTTTTCCATTACATAGGCAGAAGCTATCTCTGCCAAAGTTTCATCTCGCATTGCATTAGTCACTCTTGTTAAACGTGGGAGATATCTACTCAGTTGATTTTTATCTTTTACAAATAATAACCACTTGTTAGTTTCTAACTTACCTTCTCTGCCTATTTCATAATTACCTTCAAAAATATCATCAAATAGCATCCGGCATCACCTTTTAAAATATTAGAAAATAGTTTCCCTTGTATATAATCTAGAAATAAAGCTGGGTTTTAATTAACTTTTACTTGTCCATTCATGAGTAGAGGTAGAAGAAAATCTCTTATCTTGATTAATTCTTCATTTTCAATATTATTGATTTCTCTCATTCTTCTCATTGGATAAATAATTTTTTCAAATTGTTTTTCAACTTCTTTTGAAGGACGTAGTATATTTAATTTTTTTATTCCCCAAACATTTAAACTAGAAAAAAATGAACCAGTGTCTGTATTATTTCTAATTTGATGTAACATATCAAATCCATGAAAAGCTAAATATAAATAAGTTGGGCAAACATTTATAGGCCTAATGGCGGTGAGATTTCTTCCAATTCCTGCTCTGATCCCTATTGGAATTTGAACTATTGCTGCAACACGTCCAGCATTAGTGATAAGAATATCATTATGATTCACCTCTATTCTGGAAGTCCATTTTTCATAATCTTCTATCGTAACATAGTACTTATTTGTTAAATCTAACAAACCATCTTTTCTTAAATTTTGTAACTGCAATAAGTAATATTTTTTATCTTCCAAATTATTTTCTGGTTTTTTAGAGTGCAAACAATCGACAATTGAACAACTGGCACCTATATTTTCAACTCTCCATCTCTCAGGAATTTTTCTTTTCAATTTTTTATTGTATACCATTTTTCCACCTGATGACTTGTATGGTTTATCTTCTATGTTTGGAAAATCAAACTGTACAAACCAATAATCAAAAAGCATTCTTGTCATTTGTTCTAATTCTGTATTAATTTTGTTATTTAGTGAGATTTTATTATCAATATATCTAAGAATTTCCGCTATAGATCTTTGCTCTTTTTTTGGGGGGAGTATAATGCTTAGGTTTTTAAAATCATCAATAGGGAGTTGAGTTTGTATTGATCCAGATGACATTTTTTTAAATTGATTTTTAAATATTTTGCTTCTTAAAAATAAATATAGATAATATGTATCAATTTCTGGATCACCATTTCTTATTATTACCATACCTGAATTGATTCTAATATTATCATGGGAAAAATCCCTTGTGTATAAAGCAATATTTCCTACAGTTCCCCTTGTAGTAAATACTATATCTCCCCTTTTAAGCTTTCCCTTCCCAAGAAGTTTATCTTTTTGTTCATCAATAAATAGACATTCTGATAGATCAAAACCTTGCGGAAGTACATTTTTAGTACTCAGGAAAAGACAATAACCTTGTATATTGAATTCTCTTTTCTTTGGATAATTATTTCCCCTATCTCCATCAATAAAATATATTTTAGTGTCTCTAAAATTTCTAGTTATCCAATATTTTGGAAGTTTTTTTACATTTATTTCAATTTCTAATTTCTTTATCATATTAGTTTGATCCAATATATTTAACAATTTCTTTTTCTAATTTTATAGATTCTTCAAAATATTTTTCTAAATTATACGTATACTGTTCCATTTTTACATGAAATTCATCCGGGGTTAATTCGCAATATTCAATTTTAATGTCAAAATATTGTCCGGCTCCAAATGAATAATTTTTCTCTTTAATTTTTTTATTTTTAACAATTACAGAAAAATCTTCTACTTCTTCATTGCTATTTATTGTATTAATAATTTTTTCTTCGTCTTCTGAAGATAAAAGAATCTTTTGATTTTTTCCATTCTTTACTTTTGCACCAAGTTTAGAAGCATCGACTAATATCGAAGTTTCATTTTCTTTACTTTTATCAATAAACAATACTGAAACATTCGTTCCGGTTGTAGCAAATATATTTGGAGGCATTTGCACCACTGCTTTTAGCCATTTATTATCCACAATATATTTTCTTATGGTAAAAGCAATTTTTGCCTTTTCAGTGCAAAATCCAGTAGGTACCACAATTGCAGCTTTCCCGTTATCATCTAATGAATAAAGTATATGCTGGGCAAACATCTGATATATAGCCATTGATTCTTTTTTCTTTTCAGGTACTTTTGGCACACCTGCAAAAAATCTTTTTTTATGTATATTGCTATCAAGCGTTTCTTGATCATCGCTGAAATTCATTTTAAATGGTGGATTAGAAACAATANAATCAAATTTTTTTAAATCACTTTTTTCGTCATTTTTATGATAAGGTTTAGTAAGCGTATTTCCTTTGATTACATTATTTAAAGAATGAACTAAATTATTTAAAATTAAATTTAATCTTAAGAATTCGGAAGACTTCTGGGAGATATCTTGTGTATATATAGTACATTTATTTTCTCCAATTTGGTGAGCCAGTGATAATAACAAACTGCCTGAGCCTGCAGCAGGATCATATAATCTGACATTTTTAATCTCTGACGGAACCAAGATTCTTGACATTATTTTAGCGACAGCGGGAGGAGTATAATATTCAGCATATTGTCCGGAATCTTTATTGTAATCTTTAATTAAATATTCAAAAATTGCAGAGAAGAAATCATATTTTTCTGCAAAAACTGGTTCAAAACTAAACGCAACTAATTTATTAATAATCGCCCTACAAAAAGGAGTTTTTTCATTGGATTCAATAACATAACGGGAAATTTTATCGAATAATCTAATCTTTTCTCCACTTATAGTAGACACTGAATAAAGTTTAATATTGATATCCGAGATTTCAGCAAGTGCATCATCAAATATTGTAGCAAAATCATCCATATTCTGTTTATTATAAAGATAGCTTATAAAATGGGTTCTTTGTAATTTAGCTGCTCTTTCCCCGATTTTTTCTAACATATATTCATAATCTTCATCAGGCATCTTTTGTAAATCCTGTTCTATGTTTAAGCTATTTTTTAACTCATTGTTAGCTTTTCTTGCTTCGTAAAAAAATTTATCGTTAAGAAATTTGTACAGAAATACTTCAGTAATAACTTTATATTCATTACCTGTATTCGCCAAACCATAATTGCTGCATATTGTTTTTAAAGCATCGATCAATTCTTTTGTTTTCTGTATATATTTTACGTTTTTCATATTTTACGCAACCATCTCCTCCAAATATTCGTTAACTAAAGTGTTATTAATAAAATGACCAACTTTTAAATTTTTAATTCCTTTTTCTTCAAGCACCGAAAGAATTGTACGATTAGTTACATTAGAAAAAAAATCTTTATTCTTAATAATATCATGATTATCTAAAACTTTTATATCGGTACTATGTTTGATTTTTAATAAAATATCATGCAAAAAAACATCACTTTTAAAAATATCAAACTTGCTCTCTTTCAATCTTTTATGGATTTTCGCAAATTTATAATCATTTTCATATTTATTAGATAGTTGAGTGTTTTTAGTGTTTAATATATGAGCACTTTCATATATTGCTTTGAGATCTTTAACTGCTTGATTTATTTCTTCTGAAGTGAATTCTTCGATATTTTTCTTTTTGAATAAACGCTTTAATTCTTCATATAGAGTAATGAATTTTAAATCTTTTTTATCAAAATTTTTTTCTAGTTCTTTTCTGGTTTTTTCAAGCTCCATTCTAAATTTATCTGCAATGACCATTTCCTTTTCAGATATTTTTCTAAAACTAAACTGTATATTTTCTAAAGCAATATTTAATAAATATGTAGTGTCTTCTTCATTTTCAATAGTACTCTTTAAATTTAAAATGCCTAATCTGTTCGAAACTTCGTTGTATAATTTATTAATTTTATCAAAAGAAAATTTATCATTTAATTCAGAATAGCCCATTAAATTAATAATATTATACAAATTTTTCAAATTCTCCAGGTTTTTCTTTAGTTCTAAAATTTCTTTTTTATCGGTAATTTGGCTTATTATTTTTTGAAATTCTTCAAGATTCGAAAAATCATATAGAAATAATTTCTCATTGATTTCCCTTATTTCAGCATCTATTTCATCAGCAGACTTAAAGAAGTTAGAATAATTTTTTACTTCATCGCCAAGCTCTTCTTGAAGTTCTCTAAAATATTCTTTATTCGTTTTATCGAATTCTTTTCTAATATCTGCAAAATCTACGACATAACCATATCTAAATTGTTTGTACGGCCTATTTACCCTTGTTAAACTTTGCAATAAATTATGACTTTTAATAACTCGAGATAAATACATTTTTTTTAGGCGGTTTGAATCAAATCCTGTTAGCAACATGTTGTAAACTATCAGCAAATCAATTTCACCTTGTTTAAAAGCAAGGCGATTATTCTTTCTTATTTCTTTTGTATCTACATCATGTAGAATTAAAGCGGTACTTATTTCATTTTCATATTTTTTTAATTCTTTAAAAATATTTTTTGCCTGATCGGATGTATCACATACGATCATGCCTCCAATCGTATTATCATTATGCAATAGTCGGCTTTTTTTAAAATCATCAATTATATATTTTGTAAGTGGGTCAACAAACTTTTGGTGGGAAAATAATTGTCTTTTCGAAAATGTTCCCTGCTCTGTTTTGATATCTTGCAGAATATTGTTTATATCATTTTTAAATTTAGTTTCTATACCTTCCCTTATTAATCTTAATGTATATCCATCAGCAATAGATTTATTATAATAGTACTTATGAATATAGTCTCCAAATATTTCTTTACTTTTATATTTTCCCGAAATGAGAGGTGTTCCCGTTAAGCCTATTAGAACTGCATTTCTGTCAGATGAAATTAGATTTGATAAAAATGAGCCTGTTGGATTATAACTCCTATGTACTTCATCAAGAAAATAAATTCTCTGGACATTTAAATCATAATCGGAAGCTTTTGAAATTGATTCGCTAGAGAACTTTTGTATATTTACTACAGTAATGGTTCTCACGCCCAAATTCCCCGATGAAATTCCGGGCGTTTTAATGTTTTTTATAAATTCTTCTTTTGAACTAACCATCTCTACTTTTAAACCACGATTTTCAAATTCATTTTTAGCTTGTGTTGCTAAATCTAATCTATCTGTAATGAAATAAAACTTTGCAATCGTATTCTTTTTTTGAAAATAATCACTCAAATAATGGACATTATAGTAAGCTAATTCTGTTTTTCCGCTTCCTTGTGTGTGCCAAATAATTCCTTTTTTAACGCTAGAATCCAATTTCTTTTTAATTGCTAAACTTGCAAAAAATTGTGGGTATCTCATAATATGTTTTTCGATTTTGCTAACAAGATTTTCTATAGTATTAACGTAAGCTATCCCATAATGCAAAATAATTTTAATTCGTTTTTTGTTTAATAAAGAGGTAATTATTCTATTTGTAGGAGAATCAATGTCCTTATTTGTAGCATATTCTTTTGAACCTAAGATTGAAACAAGATTAGTATCTTTGAGAATTTCATTTTCTAAGTCTACATCGATAGGAAGAATGTATTTATTAATCTGAAAATCTTCTTCTCTGAAAAAATTAAATTTCACTTTCTCTAAATCTGGTGTAGCATAAAAAGCTCCTTGTAAAGGTTCAATAGCATCTTCATCATATTCATTATTATTAGAAAAAATAAGTAACTGAGTAATATTCATAAATTTTTTAAATTTTTGATTATGGAATCTATTATTAATTCTATTCCTTTCGGCTAGAATACCTTCCCTATTATTTGGTTTTTTTACCTCGATGAAAACGAGAGGCATGCCATTGATTAACACTGTAATATCAGGTCTAAATTCTTCTTCTTCATTTTTATATGTTAGCTCGGTCACCACATTAAATGTATTATTTTCAAAATTCTTAAAATCTATAAGCTTGCAATTAAAGTCTCCTAATAAACTTTTATAAAAAACCTTGCCTAAATCATTATTTTCAAGTTGATTACTAATTTCAGCGATAAAAACATTAATTTCCGAATCGGTAAAATTTTTATTATTTATTTTTGATATGCTTTTTTTAAATATATCAATAAAAATATTAGTATCTTGGTGAATGTTCGTCATTTTTGATTTTGGCAAGAAAGTATAACCTAATCTGGTGATATGAAGGATGGCTGGTATTTTTACTCGAGAATCTTCATTGAATTTGTTTATCATTTTATTTCTCTATCTCCAATTGGTAGAAAATAGATACTTACCTATTTATTAAAATAAAATGAGGTGTATTAATATTTATTTAATTGTATCGCCACTAAGAAATGATAAAATTAATCTTTTTTAATTTTTCTATATCCTTTTTTATAATACGACAAAATGTTTATAAAACCCTTCTTTTTTAATAATATATTTCAAACTTTCCAGTATGTAGTTCTTGATATTTAGCGATAAATCGGTAGAAATTGGGTGCAAGTTGTTAGAAATAACAGAAAATAGCAAAAAGTAAGGAGAAATAAATCGCGGAATATTGCAAAAAATATCCTGATAAATCAGGAAATATCAGGGATCAGGTTAGTATTTAGATAATAAATAAGCAATAAACTTATTTATTTTGAATTTTGATTCTAATGACTTATAATATTTAACGTTTGTAAATTTAACTCAGGTGGTAAAGATGAAAAAAAAATTGAAGAATTAATTAAAGAGAAAGCTAATTGTATTTACGAAAAATATTATTCTGATAATCCAGATTTTACATTAAACAAAGAAATAAACGATAAAGCAAATTTTTTCAATGAAATTTGCTTTATTTTAAAAAGAACATTAATCACCCCAAAAAGAAAAAGATATTTAGATAAAAATTATATTTTATCTGCCAACGATACTTTTGGAGCCGATTCAAATATATTTTTCTCTCCAAGTTTTGAAGAATCATTAAAATATCTCTCACCCTCAAGAGCATTAGGTCTTTTTGAAGAGAAATATTTAGGCGATGTTAACAGATTTTATGCTAGTGAACACCTAATTTACCAAGAAGACAACGGGATTATTCCATATTTTACTATAAAAGAATTATCTTGCTTATATAAAAAATTTGCTTTATTTATTGAAGCTAATAGTAAACCTTTAATAGAAACAGGCTGGCCTGATTATAATTTTACTGATAGTGTATGGCTTTTTTATAAATTAGCCCCGAACTATCCCATAGAAATACCGATCTACATCAAAAGTTTTAGTAAATTAAAAAATCCAAGCAGTGACCCTTATTTTTTTTTAAATAAATATTTTTTAAATAAAAGCAATCCATTTAAAAAATATAAATATAAAACGGTGTCATTATCGAAAATATTATCTTATAAAGAACTTGGTTTTATTGAAGATATGAGGTATAAATTTTTATGCTTAAAGAAAACAATTTTAAATGAAGTTAATCAATCTCTTTTTTTGGAAACAACGGATAAAGATGTTTGGTTTAAAAATTGTGCCAGAATACTTTTTAGCAGTTTCTCACAAAAAGATCTTCAAATCATAGCAACCATTGAAAAAAAATATAATAAAATTAAATTATTTAACAATACATTAAATGGGGGCTTAAATGGGATTTTAGAAAATATTATCTTTTTATATGAAGAATGTAAATTTGGGAAAATGACCCTTGAAAAAAATACCATGAATTCAATTATCATAGGATCGAAATTCAATCATCAGGGAAACTTCAGATCGTATTATCAATTAGCTCAATTTATAGAAGATGATTATGAGAATAATCGCTTTCATAAAATGAAAAGTAAATTAAATGATGAACTTGATAAAATCGAAAAAGAAACAGTAAAAAATAAACAATTTACCTCTGATACTTTAGACTTTTCTAAAAAAGAGTGTTTGAATATAGACTACTTATTAAAACAAAAATATTACCCTTTTGTAAATAATCTTATTAAAAGCCTTGAGAAAGGAGAAAGCTTTGAAATAGGTATACCCTTTTTAAACCGATTACCAACCCTATACCATAAAGGAATAACGTCATTAAAACTTCCATCTGATACAAAGTGGGAACATATCACGATACAATTTCTGGATTATGATAAAGTTAAAATTCAAGCACCTAATAAATTTAGCAAAGTGGTAAATTTTCGGAAAATGGGTTTTGAAAACCAAAAGAATGGGAAACCAAATAAGCAATGGGAATTACTTTATAATCTTTCACGATATAGAGGAGATCTATCCTGGACAATAGCCACTTATAGAAAAAAAGTTGATTCTCATCCCCTTTCCACCCCAATAATAAGAAAACAGATTCAAAGACTTTCCAACACCTTAAAGGAATACTTTAACATTACTGACGCTCCATTCTATGACTATACAAAAATTGGAGCATATAAAACGAAATTCTCTTTACTCCCTGACCCACTCAATGCAAAAATCATTCTGTGACGTCACGGTACGATAAAAAAAATATTTTTCCATTATGAACCCTTTATTTAAAAGGGTTCTATTTTTTTATTTTCTTCTTGCGTGAAATTTCGCTAATTATTTATAGAGGTATAAATATGGCGAAAAATCAATCTTCCAAATATTCCAAAGAATTTTTAGATAAGACTATTGAAACATGGCAACCCTATTTCCCTGATCCGCTGTCCTTAAAAGATGCAAGAGAGATCATCGACAACATGACCGCTCTATTTAATTTTTTGATTAAGCACGATAGAAAATCAGATGGGAATAAATAACGGATCCATTTAAAAAAAATTATTAATGTGTCAGGAGGATAAGTAGAATCATTGAAAAGTAGAATTTTTCATTTATGGGATAATCAAGCGAAAAGAATAGTATCTATTGAGGCTACTAAAAAAGAAGGTAAAAACTGGATAGCTCTGTGTCCTTTTCATCCGGATAAAAATCGGCCTAATTTATATATTGACGAAGAAAAAGAAAAATATCACTGCTTTGTCTGTAATAGAAATGGCTTTCTTTATAATCCAAAATACCTGAAATTAAAATATAGTTATCATAGAAATATTGCCGCTACTTATAATTATAAGGATGAACTGGGAAATTTACTGTACCAGGTAGTCCGCTTCAATCCTAAAGGATTCAGCCAAAGAAGGCCTGACGGGAATAATGATTGGATCTGGAACATGAAGGGCGTCAATCCGGTGCCGTATCACTTACCCGAAATAATCCAGTCCATTGAACCGGTGATGATTGTTGAAGGAGAAAAAGATGTGGAAAACCTGAGAAGAATGGGATTTACTGCTACAACCAGCCCAATGGGAGCAGGGAAATGGAAAGCTTCTTATAATAAGTATCTAAAAAATAAAGAAGTTATCCTCATACCTGACCATGACCAAGCAGGATATCAACACTGTCAGAAAATTGGACAGTCTCTCCGGGGAATCGCCGGAAATATTAAATGGTTGGACCTGCCGGATTTGGAAGAAAAAGAAGATATCAGCGATTGGATCGAAAAAGGCAACAGTAAAGAGAAGCTTTTGCAATTGATAAAAGAGGCTCCTGATTTTATTTTTGAAAAATATGATGAGAGAGAAAGTAATGAAAAGCCAATTAATATCATATTGAAAGACAGGACAAAATCCATCGTTCCTGATCTTATCCATTTAGTTGGAGATCAAGGAAGAACGAAATATCTATTCTGCAAAAACGGCCAATGGCTGATTGAAGATTATTTTATTCAAGATAATAAAAGATATTCTCCCAAACAAAATCTTCCCATCAAAATATTAAAACCAAATATTATTAACAGATCCTTAAATTTGGATATCGCACGGCTTGCTACTGAAATTGACACTTTTATTAAAAGTTATTTGGAGATGCCGCTTGATTCAGACTACTTGATTCTTTCTATGTGGATTTTTCATACTTATTTAATCGAAAATTTCAACACCACCCCTATTCTCTATTTTTATGGCGTCAAGGAAACGGGGAAATCGAGAGCCGGAGAAGTCTTGAGCGAACTGGCTTTTCGAGCACAAAGATTGACCTCACTTACTGAGGCAACTTTGTTTCGTTCGGTTGAACTGTTCAAACCCACTCTCATCATCGATGAAATCAAACTCCTGGGGAAAGGAGGAAATCAAGGACTGGCAGATTTGATGAAAACTACCTACAAGCGGGGATTAAAAGTATCAAGAATCAATCTGAATAAATATGGTGAAGATCAGATCGAATATTTTGACACTTTCTCCCCATTGGTCATTTGTACCACTGAAACTATTCCCGATATTATTGAAAGCCGGTGCATTCTCTTCATCATGCAAAAAAACAGCAATCCTCAAATAGAGAGAATGATTGATAAAAAATGGGCAAATGACTTGAGGGAAAGATTAACCGTTTTTCGGGCAAATTATATCAACAAGGACCTTCCTGAAGCTCAGCACATTGCCCGGGGAAGGCTTAATGAAATCATGTTTCCTCTATATCAATCCCTATTGTTGTTCGGGCCGGAAAGAAAAGATGAGTTTATCGATACAGTAAAACGAATACAAAAAAATAAAGAGAATGAAGATGGAATGAGCCTGGAGGCTGAGATTGTCAAGGCCATTGATGATGAATACCGGGAGAATCAAAATAGGCAATTTTTAACCCAGTCTATTTCTAAACGCTTAAATGAGATCCGATCTGAAAATGAAAACATTTCTGACCGTGTAGTTAGCAGCCGAATTAAAAGATTGGGATTTGATAAAATAAGATTCAAGAATGGAAGAATGGGCTTTCGCATCAATGAAGAAAGACTGGGTTGCTTAAAAAATAAATATAGGATTACGAATGATGCTGAAGCTTCTGAAGGTTCTGAAGGATAATTTACAATATGGGATGATGCATTTAAAAAGACTGATCACTGGAAATGCAAGCGCCGCTTTTGTTTTGGCACAAGGGTTTTATGTATTTCTACTCTTTTTGGAATCCTTCGCTTATCTTTTTTTAAGCTTCAGAAGCTTCTGAAGCTTCAGGAAGAAGTTTCCTCAACTTTTCGAAATTAAAACGAACTTTTAAAAAAATATAAAAGTTAGTGTAAGCTTAGTGAGGCACCTAGAAGAAAAAAATAAAATAAAAAATATTGAAAGTAGATATATTATGCTATATAATGCACTTATGGATAAATTAATAGAAAAATTAGAAATTTATCGTTTAGAAAATCGAATTAGCCAAAAACAATTAGCTGACAAGCTTAATGTCGCCTTCTCAACCGTGAACCGCTGGTTTAACGGCAAGACTACGCCAAACAAGATACAGCAATACCATATTAAAAAATTGCTTGATACTCATAAGCTTAAAGATAAATACTTCGAAATTACTTAACTTACGAATATTATCTGAATAAAGGGTGAATATTATGAAAGCTGTTTTATACGCAAGAGTCTCCAGCAGAGAGCAGGAAGAAGGTTTTTCTATCGCAGCTCAATTAAAATTAATTAAAGAATACGCTGTTAAAAACAAATTAAAAACAATGAATGAATTTATCGATATAGAAACAGCTAAACAAACAGGGAGATCTAACTTCAATAGCATGATAGATTTTCTAAGGGATAATCCGGAAGTCAAAAATATTCTCTGTGAAAAGACTGACCGGCTATATCGGAATTTCAAAGATTATCTTACCATTGAAAACCTTGACTTAAGAATCCACCTGGTCAAAGAAAACGAAGTTTTATCTAAAGAATCTAAATCACATCAAAAGTTTATTCATGGTATCAAGATTTTGATGGCAAAAAATTATGTTGACAACTTATCTGAAGAGGCTAAAAAGGGAATGCTACAAAAAGCTCACGAAGGTTACTATCCTTCTTTTGCACCTTTGGGATATTTGAATATTGAAAATGAACTAAATGGTAGAAAAATAAAGATCATCGGTATCGATCCATCTAAATCCCACCTAATTAAAAAAATATTCAAACTTTATAGTACAGGAGTGTATTCCTTACAAAAGATAAGCCATTTTGCCAATGAAGAGGGTTTAAGGAGCAGAAAGGGCCATAAAATACATAAAAGCGCTATCTATAAAATGCTTAAAAATCCTATTTATTATGGTGATTTTAAATGGAACAATAAAATCTATAAAGGTAAACACTCGGCCATCATTAGTAAAGAGCTTTTTGATAAGGTACAAAAGATTTTTTTCTCTAAATATAATAAATCTCAAAAGATTCAAAAACATAATTTTGCCTTTACCGGACTTTTAACCTGTGCGAAATGTGGCTGTGCTATCACTGCAGAAATTCAAAAAGAAAAATATGTTTATTACCACTGTACCAGTTATAAAGGTAAGTGTGGTAATCAGTTTATTAGAGAAGAAATTTTAACTGAAAAATTGGGAGAATTAGTTAAAAAGATAAGGATTGAACCCAAGATTATAAATTGGCTGAAAGAAGCTTTATTAATGAGCCATAAAGATGAGCAAGAGTATCACAATAGTCAGATAAAATCTCTACAAGTACAATATAATAAACTGCAACATCGTTTGGATAAAATATATATAGATAAATTAGATGAAATAGTTACAACAGAATATTATCAAGAAAAGACTAATGAATGGAAAGATGAACAAAGTAAGATACTAAACAATATTGAAAGACATAAAGAGGCTAATACAAATTACTTTGAACAAGGACTCCGTATTTTAGAACTTGTTCAAAAGGCTTACTCTGCTTATCTTGAGCAAGATAACGCGGGCAAAAGGAATCTTTTAAATATTTTACTATCGAACTGTACTTTAAACGATGGAAACCTTTATCCTACCTATCGAAAACCCTTCGACTTACTCACTAATGGGCTTTCTCGTTCTAACTGGTCGGGGCGAGAGGATTTGAACCTCCGACCTCTTGATCCCGAACCAAGCGCGCTTCCAAACTGCGCTACGCCCCGAAAACCACAATTGAATTATATCATAATCAATTAGTCGAGGCTACTAATTTATTTGGATTAATTTTTATAAATAATCATTCTTCTTCGAAAAAAAAGAAAGGCAAGAGAGTTATAAGAAAAGAGACGAAATAAAGTGGTATGACATTCTTAACAATTGGGTTGAATTGTTAAAATATTTTTAGTATCTTGCAATGGAAACCATTGTATATTAGAATTAAAACAATGTGGATTTTTTCTTTTAAAATTATTGGGGAGGTCGTATGTGTTTAATCTTACCGCATTTCTCTCTTATGTCTTAGTTGTATCATTTACACCCGGCCCAAACGTCGTTTTATCCATGGTAAATGCTAATAAATTTGGTTACAAAAAGACTTTTAAGTTTTTATTGGGTATCTTTGTCGGTTTTTTCATCATTATGTTTATCAGTAATTATTTCAACCTTCTACTTTTCAATATTATTCCAAAGATTAGACCTTTTATGGGTATTCTGGGTGCAGCCTATATGACTTTTCTCGCAATATTAATTATAAAAAGTAAGGATTCATCAGAAGAGAAAGCTGATGAAAGGTTAAATTCATTTTTCACCGGTTTATCATTACAGTTCATTAATCCAAAATTAATACTTTATGCCATTACGGTCAGTTCTAATTTTATTGTTCCTTATTATAAATCAAATATGGTTTTGTTTTTCTTCACCATCTTCCTATCATCTCTTATACTAATTTCTGTTTCATTGTGGGCTTTATTCGGAGCACTTTTTAAAAAATTCCTATCAAGATACAGGAAGCCATTCAATCTGGTGATGGGTTTACTTTTACTCTATGGTGCAATTTCCATATCCGGTATTCTTGAATTATTAAATTAAGCTTCTAAAAATTAATTTAAAAATGATTTTTTAGGAATGCATACCAGATTAAAAGAATAAATATCTCCGAACCAAACATTCATATATAACATTTATTTGTCCTAAGGCGTAATCATTTTAAATTTACACGCTATAAAAGAGGCGGCAAGTATTTTTAAAATATCTCCGGGTAAAAAAGGCAGCATACCGACTGTTATCGCTTTTTTTATTCCTATCCCTGTGACCAAAGATAGTTGGGTTATGCCTATAATATATAAAATTATAGTTCCTATTATACCTGCCAGAAAATAATAAAAAATATTCTTTTCTTTTTTTAATTCTACTATCTTCCCAATAATATAAGCGGAAATTATAAACCCAAATAAAAATCCACCGGTTGGCCCAAACAAAATACCCACCCCGGCTTTAAAACCGGCAAAAACTGGTAGACCTATCACGCCCAGCAATACATATATTATCTGACTTGACGCTCCCATAACACTACCCAGGATCATAGCAGCAAGAAGGGTAAATAAAGTCTGCAAAGTAAGGGGGACGGGATAAAGGGGAATCGAAATAAATCCTCCTACTGCAGTTAAGGCAGCAAACAAAGAGATTAAAGTCATCTGACGAATACTTAGTTTTGACATTCTTAAATCCCCCGATTTTCTGAAAAATTGCTGTTAACCAAAATAATATCTTAAGTTAACGACAATGTCAAAAAATTTTCCTTTAGAACAAATTTATCTGTTCTGAACTGATAGGATAATTGCCTTTGTAAATATTTCCCAGATGAGCATCTATAGCGATTTCATCACCTGTTAGAAATTCTGTTTTGTTAATAACACACCTTTTTTCCTTTTCCATTACTATTAATTGTCTGCAATTCACTATACAGGTCTTTCCTAATTGTGCGGCTGTAACTGCTGCATGGGAAGTAACCCCTCCTCGAGAGGTCAATAAACCGTCACATTTAAAAATCATAGCAATATCATCAGGAACTGTGTCAGGTCGAATTAAAATTTTGTTTATTTGAGGATATTTTTTCGAAAGCATTTTTAAATCTTCCATATCAAAAGCAACAATCCCATTCATGGCTCCTCTTCCAATTCCAATGCCTGTACCTACTAAATGTATATGTATTGCCGGATCCGTAAAAACTGGTATCGTCTCTTTGTTTTGTAAATTATAATTTCTAGTTTGTAAGATATATAGATCTTTTTTACTCTTTGATTTAAAAGTAAATTCAATCTCTTGATGTTCATATCCTCTTTTATAAACTAATTCCTTAGCCAATCGGAGCAGTTCCTGGTAAATCTCAGGGAATTGCACCTCTAAAGAATCCCCTCTTAAGTGAAGAGATTTTCTATTTTGAAATTCAGAAACAGGCAGAGTATGAACTAACCCGGATACGATATCTTCTCCCTGACTGCGTCTGCTAAAATCACCATATAACACAATTTCAGAACTTTTTTCAAAAGGTACCTTAGTAAAAATCACCCCGGTCCCGGATTCAGAATTAATATTACCAAAAACCATTTCTTGCACTATTACAGCTGTTCCCCATTCTTCGGCAATTTGAAGTTTTTTTCGGTAGATTTGAGCTCTTTTATTATACCAGGATTGAAATACAAAAATAATAGCCTGTATCAATTGTTCAAAAGGACGTTCTTCAAGTTTTACTCCATAATTACGCAATAGATCTTTATAAGATAATGCAATGGCTTTCATTTGTTCATTGCTAAAAGTTTTCTTTTCTTCTACTTTGTAAAGTTCTTTAAAATTTACTATGATTTTATCAAATTCATCTCGCGTAATTCCATGAGCCATTCCCCAATTTTGCAATAATCTTCGATAAGAATCCCAGGCCGCCCATCCATAATCCGGCTGTTTACTTAAGCTTTCGGAAATTTGATCATTCATCCCTATATTTAAAATTGAATCCATAGCGCCTGGCATGGAAATTACTGTTCCAGAACGTACCGCTAATAACAAGGGATTTTGCAGACTTCCATACTTTTTTTTAGTAATTTTTTCTAATTCTATTACTTTATTTTTTATGATACCTAATATTGCTTTATACATTTCAGGAAACTGTCTTATAGCTGTTCTGTCTCGAAACCACTCCGTAGTGAGGGTAAAACCTGGAGGAACGGGGAATTTATAGGAATAAAGTTTTTTAAGATAATAAGCCTTTGCGCCTAAAAATGTTTGATTATCGACTTTTGGAGTTAATTGATGAAAAGAAGAAATAAGCAGTTTGGGGTCATAGTTCAGAAGCATATGAATAACTTCAGGTTTTAATTTCTCCATCATGGCTTTTAAGGTTACCAATATCCGAGAAATATAATTATCTAAATGTTGGACCAAAAAAGCAGAAGAGATAATATTTCGATAGAATTCTTCTGACTTCTTATAGAAAATATGGTCTTGATTAGTCATGGAAATATCTTTTTTCATCTTCTCCTTGATATCTTGGGATAGAACTATTTTTAATGATGAATTGAAAGGACTTATATAATAATTTTCTATAATATCTTTAATATTTAAGGTAAGAAAAGAAAAAATGTTCACAAATTGATCCATGGAAAAGGTAGATGTTTTAAAACTGTAATGAAGCATGGCTAAATTTGAATTGAAATTTTCACTAGAAATACCATTTAGTTTTAATCCTTCTTTAAATAATTCCAATATCCTGGCAGCATGATGAAAACCATCAATAGTCATATAATCCAAATTTATTTGATTAATCAATCTGTTGATAAGAAAATCTACCAATCTT
>ASPA01000001.1 GCA_000405605.1 Atribacteria bacterium SCGC AAA255-G05 | reverse complement strand
TATAATGCTTGTTTCATGGCAAAATACCTTTCTATTAAGGGAAGAATCCTCGGTCTAGAGATTGGGAAAGAGATGATTTCCAGGTTTCAAAAGCAATGTGTCAGGTATCCCAATGTAAATATCCAAAATATGAGAATAGATAAATTCCTTCCATTTTCAGATGAATTTGACAAGGCTTTGATATCATTTGTCCTGCACGGGCTTCCACATGAGGTTAGAAAAAGAGTAATTAAAAATGCTCTTAAGATTTTAAGACCGGGAGGAGAATTTCCCAACTTCCGCACTTTTCCCCTTATTAAAAAGCATAACCCAATAAAATAAAGGGTTTCAGTTGAAAAGGTCAATGTAGTGCCATATTTTAATTAAGAGCTTTGCATTATCATCTTATTATGGTGGTAAACTTTAGCTATGTTTAGTTTATAAGAGTAAAAACCTCAAATAAGGGTGTTACTAAATACGTGCAAATAGTTCAGTCCAAGTTATATTATAATTTTAGGTGGTATACGTAAAGTTAAAGGCGAGTTTTTACACAACTCGATAGTTTGTTTGTCTTGTCTTATTAGTCAGCTTAATGAAAAGACTTTTAAACTTAAACTAAAACAACAATTGGTATTCCGTTATAATTATCTACATAAGCATTAACACCATAAACTTCCTGGATATTCTTGGAATTGATCACTTCATTGTCTCCCTCTGAAAAAATCATTCCATCTTTTAACATAATAAATTTATCCGAAAATCTTAAAGCAAGGTTTAAATCATGCGTAACCACGATTGAAGAGATATTCTGAGATCTGGAAATATTTTTGATAATTTTCATTATTGCCATTTGATTTTTCAAATCAAGATTATTGGTAGGTTCATCCAACAAAAGAATTTGAGGTTCTTGAGCAAGTGATCTTGCTATAGCTACTTTTTGAAGTTCCCCACCACTTAGTTCCTTTGTATATCTTAAAGCATAATCTTCCAAATTCATAAGTTTTAAAATATTACTGGTTATGTTAAGATCTTTTTTGGAAACTTCCCATTTTATGTACGGTTTCCTCCCCAACAGTAGGGCATCAGATACACTTATATAATTACCATTAACGCTTTGGGGAATATAGGCTATTTTTTTGCAATTTCTAAACTATTTAATTTATTAAGGTTAAAATCATCAATTAATATTGCTCCTTTTTTAGGCCTTAATATTCTATTTATACATTTTAAAAGAGTAGACTTTCCAGCTCCATTAATTCCGAGAGCAGAAACAACATCACCTTTATCCACTATTTAGCCAACTCATTAAAGATTATTTCTCCCTTTAATTTTTCCAATGGGCTTCAATATACTGGTATTTTAGGGATGGCTTATCATGGTGGGTTAATTGCTGTATTATTAATTTATATTATTTTTTGTTATCAGAAGAAAATAAATCATTGGCGTTTTGCTGATCTTTTTGTTCCTGCTATTCCTTTAGGTTATACCTTTGGTAGATTAGGTAATTTTATAAATGGTGAGCTTTACGGTCGAGTTACCACCTTACCTTGGGGAATGTATTTTCCTTAAGTCCCTGCTCATCAATTAAGACATCCTTCCCAATTTTACGAAGCTTTTTTTGAAGGGATATTTTTATTTTAAATTTTTTGGAGTATAAGGAAAAGAAAATATTTTGATGGTTTTTTTCTTTCTCTTTATCTTATAGGATATGGTTTAGCTCGTTTTTTTATCGAATTTGCTCGAGAACCAGTTTCCTATGCAACTTTTAGATTAGGCCCTTTTAACTTAGCTCAGATTTTTTGTCTGGGAATGATATTGGGGGGAATTTTTATTATTCTGATAAAAAAACCAGCTATACAGCCTAACCCTCAGTAAAAAGTTTAGGATTGATATTCTTCTTTGGAAATAAAATGGCCGCCGGTAATTTCTTCAGATATCTTTCGATAACCTCGATCGAATTCCAAATGCAAATTAATTTGATTGGGACAACTTGCACCAATTAATTCTTTTTTTAATATGTAAGCTGGCCCTTCATCTTTATAAGTGGGGGTAAGATCATTATATTTTCTAACAAGGGTTCTAAATTTTTCTCCACATTTATCACACTGGCTATAAATCCAGAGAAATCCTGAGGAATCTTCTTCTTTTTTTCCAAACAATTTTCCAAAAAAACCAGTACTCATTTTAATGCCTCCTTATTCACTAACTCTAATTTATTATAACATAGTCTGAATTTAAATAAAATCGGGAAAATTCTAAAAATACTTTTAAAAAAAAGAAGGAGTTTTTAATTTTATGTCGAATATATAAGAAGATAGTATTGCATTTAAAAATTTTATAGGTTTAAGGTAAAAAAGTGGAAAAAAACATAGCAGATAAACTAGAGGTGTATTTAAAAGATTTAGAAGAACGTTATAAATATTATTATGAAGCAGAGAGAGATAAAGAAATATTTGGCCTAAGGCTGGATATATTTGCTAAATCTTCTACCGAACATTTTCGTCAAGTTTTAACTAAGAGTATAAAAATTGACCAACATTATACTAAAGAATACGCAGCAGTTAAAGGAGAAAGAAGATTTGTAGATAAAAATGAAGTAGAAGAATTTTCTAAATATTTAAAATCTTTAATTAATGAACTGTTAACTCCTTCGGTTGATACGATGTCTACTATCTTAAACGGAGTATTAGTTGCTACCTCGAGTTTTTCAGAAGAAGCGGTAAACTTTGCTAAAAAGTTTAAATTTTCCAAATCTTTCTTATTGGGTCTTAAGGGATGGTGTGATATAAGACTTATTTTAATTGATTTAAAGGAAGAAAAGTTATATTCTAATAAAAAAGGGAAAGAAGTGCTTTCTGCTTATAAAATTAAATCTAAATCCGGTCTGGGAGGTGATAGAACTTAAAAATATTAAATTATTTATAGATAGTTATAAGTTGCTGGGACAAAAATGTATACTTTGTTTACAATTTTATTTATTTAATATAAAAAGGAGGACATTATAGATGAATCTTTTAATTTTAGTTTTAATAGCTTTCATTGTTTTTGCAATTGCCCTTAAAACTTACGGAGGTTATTTAGGAAAACTCGTTGGATTAGATGACAGCAAAAAAACCCCGGCTCATACTATGACTGATGGAGTCGATTATGTTCCTGCAAAAGCAATAGTATTAATGGGGCATCATTTCGCTTCTATTGCTGGAGGTGGACCTATCTTAGGTCCGATTCAGGCTGCTGTCTTTGGATGGGTTCCCTGTTTTTTGTGGATTGTTTTAGGAAGCATCTTTATTGGCGGAGTGCATGACTTTATGTCACTTATTTCCTCGGTAAGACACGAAGGTAAAACAATGGGAGAAGTGGTTGGTAAAAATGTTGGCAAAAGTGCAAAGATATTATTTTTAATTTTTGTCTTTTTAGCCTTGGTTCTAGTAATAGCGGTTTTTGCCATCTTAGTGGCTAATACCTTTGCAGCTAATCCCTCTGTAGCCACTGCATCCATTCTATTTATGGTCATTGCTGTAGGAATGGGTTATTCCCTTTATCGTAAAGGTGCATCTCTTGGTCTTGTTACCGTAATTGGGGTAATTTTATTATTTTTATCTATCTGGATAGGTCTAAGAGCACCTTTAGCTCTGGGCGCTAAAACGTGGATTTACCTCTTACTAGTCTACGTATTTTTTGCCTCATCTTTGCCAGTTTGGATCTTACTCCAACCTCGAGATTACTTATCCTCATTCTTGCTTTACACTGCTTTAGGTGGAGCAGCAATAGGGATATTTATTGGCCATCCATCTTTACAACTTGCTGCTTTTACTGCTTTTAAACAACCAGTAGGATATCTATTCCCCATGCTTTTTGTAATAATCGCTTGTGGAGCAATCTCCGGTTTCCATTCTCTCTGTGCATCAGGAACCACTTCTAAACAGCTGGATAAGGAATCAGATGCTAAAGTTATCGGTTATGGAGCAATGTTACTTGAAGGTTTCCTGGCAACTATTGCTTTAGGTACTGCTGCTATGTTAACCAAAGCAGGATTGGCCGACGGATTGGCTAATTGGGGTGGACCGGTTGGTGTCTTTGCTCATGGAATGGGGAACTTTTTGGCTAATTTGGGTATAAAAGAACAAGTTGGAATATCCTTTGGTGCTTTAACTGTATCTGCTTTCTTACTTACTACCTTAGATACAGCTACCAGATTAGGCAGATATGCTTTAGAAGAACTAACAGCTGAATGGGCTCCATCTATTTCCAATAGATATGTAGCAACTGTTATTACCATCATAGCCGGTGGAGGGCTTGCCTTAAGTGGTACCTGGAGTGCTATCTGGCCGGTATTTGGGGCCTCTAACCAACTTTTAGCTGGTTTAGCTTTATTAGGAGCAACTGCCTGGTTAGCACATTTGGGCAAGAAATATACCGTTACTCTTTATCCTATGATATTTATGTTTATTGTTACATTTTTTGCCTTGATTAATTTATTATTTACTAATTTTGCTAAGGGAAACTATCTATTAGGATCCGTATCAACAGTTTTAATAATCCTGGCTGGATTTGTAGTGGTTGAAGGGATGAAAGCAATTAATAAATTTAAAACTCTAAAAACTCAAGTTAAAGAGGCAAAATAATAATTGAAGTTTAATAGTAACAATAATAATTAGTTAAATTTTTTAAAAACTTAATAATTTATATTTATGTCCCAGCAACTTATTTTAATAAATAGAATAAAAATAAGGCTAACAGGTTTTTTAATTTTGTTAGCCTTATTTTGTTCAAAAAGAAAGGATAATATTAATGAAATGGCGGTTAATAAAAGATAGTTATCATACGGGTTTTATGAATATGGCGATTGATGAAGCGATAATGATAGCTCACCGGGAAGGTTTGGTCCCTCCCACTATCAGGTTTTACCAATGGTCTCCACCGGCTGTATCTTTAGGTTATTTTCAGGATTTAAAAAAAGAGATTGATGTAGATGCTTGTAAGAATCTGGGAATCGATATTGTCCGCCGACCAACGGGGGGCAAAGCGGTTTTGCATGATAAAGAATTAACCTATAGCTTTATAATTAAAGAAAATCATCCTTTGGTTAATGATTCTATATTAGAGACCTATAAGAAGATTAGTGGTGGGATAATTAGAGGCCTTTCTTATTTAGGAATAACAGCTGAATTAGTTCCTCTGAGAGAAAAATTAAAGAATTCCTCCTCAGGCAATGAGATTAAATCCAAAATTTCCCATTCAGATATTAAATCAATCTGTTTTTCCGTTCCCTCTCAATACGAGGTACAGGTTGAAGGTAAAAAAATTGTAGGGTCTGCTCAAGTAAGAAAAAGAGAAATAGTTTTACAACACGGTTCTTTATTGATAGAATTAGAAAAAGATAAGTTATTCTCTGTGTTTAATTTTCCTTCTGTTCAGATAAGAGAAAGGCATAAAATAAGATTTAAAGCCACCAGCCTGGAAGAGATTTTAAAGAAAAAGATAAATTTTTCAGAATTATCCGAAATTCTTCCCCGGGGATTTGAAGAAGAGTTTGGAGTAAAATTAACTGAAGGTAAATTAACTGAACAGGAAGAAAAAATTTCCAAAGAACTTTTTGAAAATAAGTACTCGACCTATGAGTGGAATTACGAGAGGAAAAATCATCAGCTTGATCCCCAAAAATAAAGGAGTAGATAGATGATTGAACTTCAGAGTAAATTTATTGTAGTTGAAGGAGCTATAGGAGCAGGAAAAACAAGTTTAGTTTTATTGCTAAGTAAAATGTTTAATGCAAGACATAATTTAGAAGTGGTAGAAGAAAATCCTTTTTTATCTAAATTCTATAGTGATATAGAAAGATACGCTTTCCAGACTCAAATATTTTTTTTGTTGAGCCGGTATAAGCAGCAATTAGAATTAGCCCAGCAAGATTTATTTAATCAATCAGTTTTTTCTGACTACCTATTTGCCAAGGATAGGATATTTGCTCATCTGAATCTTTCTGGAAATGAACTTTCCATGTATGAACGCCTCTATGAAATTATGGTTAAAGATATCCCCCGACCGGATCTAATTGTTTACCTGCAAGCAAGCACTGAAACCTTAATGAAAAGGATAGCACTAAGAGATCGGCCTTTTGAGCGAAAAATGTCTTTTGAATATATGAGAAGATTAAACTTGGCATATGAAGAATTTTTTTCTTATCCCGATAATTATAAAAAAACAAAGTTAATTAAAATAGACACTAACGGCCTTGATTTTGTAGGAAGAAGTAAAGACCTTGAGCATATTATTAATGAAATTTATAAAGGGGATAGTTTAATATGAAGAAATTTATTATAGTATCAGGAAATATAGGCTGCGGCAAATCAAGTTTAACTGACCTGTTAAGTAAAAGATTGGGTTGGAAGGCATATTATGAGGTAGTAGAGAACAATCCTTATTTAGAGGACTTCTATGGAGATATGAAAAAGTGGAGTTTTCATCTCCAGATATTTTTTCTGTCCAAGAGATTTCGCCATCATCAGGAAATATTAAAAAACCCTGCCTCCGTAGTTCAGGATAGAAGTATTTATGAGGATGTAGATATATTTGCTAAAAATTTAAATCAGCAGGGATATATGGAGGGTCGTGATTATGAAAATTACCAGGAATTATTTAACATAATGACCCAATTTCTTACTCCCCCGGATTTAATCGTTTATCTTCAAGCTTCGGTCCCCACTCTATTAAAAAGAATTTCCCTACGAGGGAGAGATTACGAGAAAACCATCTCTGAAGAATATTTGAATCAGTTAAACGTTTTATACGAGGAGTGGATAGAAAATTTTACCCTTTGCCCAATCTTGAAAGTACCAGCTGATGATTTAGATTTTGTTAAACGTCCTGAACACTTAAAATTAATTGCTAATAAAATATTGGATAAATTACAGGGCGTAGAAAAAGTAGTATTTGATTAGGAGGGGATATTTTGAGAGCAGCATTAATTTATGGTGGAGATGATAAGAAATTAGAATTATTTGCAAAAAAGATATTTTCTGCTATTGAAAGAAAAGGAAATGAATTAAAGGTAATTAAAGTAGAAAGAGGAATAACTGCTGGTAATTTGTCACCTTATGAATTTATCTTTGTGGGCTGCCCGGTTTTAAGTATGTTTAAAGGGAAATTACCTTCCGAATTAATCGATTTTATTAAGCGATGTGCTGGGTTGGAAAGAAAAAAAACTATTACCTTTATCATTCCACGGTTAATAGGAAACGATAAAACTTTAAAAAATTTAATGAGTTTGTTGGAGAGCAAGGGCTCTTTTATAGTTGATTTTAGGCAGATTAGGGATATAGATAAAGACAGCGAGTTATTAGCCTCTCGTTTAAAATAATACAACAGGGGATTCGTGACAGGGGACGGTTCTTTGACACACTTTTTATATTAACTTACTGAATGTGTCAAAGATCGGTCCCCTGTCACACTGTTGCCCTTTAGCAGGATATCAATATGACAGGTGATATATTAAAATATTTAAGAGAGAAAGAATACGTTTCCGGTGAAGTTCTGGCGCGTAAATTAAAAATCTCCCGGGTGGCAGTTTGGAAGCAGATACAAAAACTAAAGGACATGGGATATAAAATAACATCCGACCAAAATTTAGGTTACTGCCTGGTTTCTCATCCTGACCTTTTAATTCCTCAAGAAGTTCAAAGAGGATTATCCACAACCTACATTGGAAAAAAAATATATTATTTCCCTGAATTAGAATCTACAAATATAGCTGCTAAAGAGAAAGCCTTGCATAGAGCAGAGGGAATGAGCGAAGGTACATTAATTATTACTGAAAGGCAGAGTGCGGGGAAGGGTAGATTAGGCCGGGAATGGTTTTCACCTGCCGGAGGTATCTGGCTTTCTATAATATTATACCCTCAACTTTCCCCTTCTTATATATCTCGAATAACTTTGATGACTGCGGTAGCAGCAGTAAAGGCTATCGAGATATGCACTCAAATTGAACCTCAAATAAAATGGCCCAATGATATATTAATAAATGAAAAAAAAGTATGTGGAATACTAACCGAAATGAGTGCCGAATTGGACATAATAAATTGGGTGGTAGTGGGAATAGGTGTAAATGTGAATATAGATCACCAGAGGTTTCCTGAAGATATTCAAGCAAATACAATTTCTTTAAAAGAAGTTTCAGGAGAAGAAGTTTTACGGGTCAAGTTAGCGCAGACATTTTTACAGGAATTTGAAAAATATTACGAAAAGTTAAAAAGGAAGGAATTTTCTTCTATTTTAAAGGAATGGAAATTATACTCCCACACTCTGGGAAAAAAGATAAGAGTAGATATGGGAGAGAGAATTATTACAGGAGAAGCGATAGACATAAACGAAGAAGGAGCCCTGATTTTAAAAAAAGAAGATGGTGAATTGATTAAGATAATTTCCGGAACTATTTTAAAATAAATCAAAAGAAAAGAAAATTATTGCGGAGGATTTAGAAAAAGCAAAATGCCACAAACAGAAGTAAATGCAAAACAGATATTAGATCAGAAAAAAATTTTCTCGGTAGAACATAGATGGTTCTTAGAGCTCTCTTCTTCTTTCTTTGGGATTCATCAACGAACAATAAATTTTTTAAATGAATTTTATTACTCCCCTCCTAACTTAAAGTTGCTTAATGAACAGCTTAGGGAAATCGCCTTGAACGATATATGGTTTTATAAATCCCACCAAGAAGCAAATAGTGCTTTAAAGATTATAGTTAACTTCTTTAAGGATTTTTTAAATAAAGGATTAGGTTACCAAAATAAAGAACGTGCCCTTAGAACTTTATTGGAATTTATACAACTTTTGTATAAAAACCAGAATGCAGAAATTGATTTTTCTTCCCTCATTACAGAAGCAATTAATATTTTAGAGAAAACTTTGAATGACGATGAGGAAATAATTATACACGCTTCGAGCTTTTTAAAAATTCTTTCTACTCCACTTGCCGATGATAAAAATTATTCCACCAAACTGAAATTTTTACTCCGGAAATCCCTTCAAAACAATCTTGATTTTTGGAAGAATAATTTAGACTTCAAAGATTGGTGCGAGAAAGAAAATATAATTTTCGGTAAAGATTACCATATTGCTATTTCTAAAAAAGAAAATAAAATTATCAAGGAAACACAAAAAATATTGAAGACCGCCAAGGAGTGGGGAGATTTAAAAAAAATAATTGATTTTAGGGGTTTTACAGATAAATTGCGTGATTTTATTATAGAAATCAAGCCAGAGTTAGAGAGAATTTATTTTATATTTTATTTACTTCAACTACCCGTCGAGATCCATTTAAAAGATTTTTTAATTATAGATTTAGCACAAGAATTTAAATCATTTCGCAAAGAAAAATTCATAGAGGTAGATACAGATACTCTTTTAAACAAGACATTTACCCTTTTTAATGAATTAAAATCTAAACATATTGAAAAAATATTATAATGCATATTAAACTTAGGAGAAAAGATATATCAAACTCAAGACAAATTTAAAATAGATATTTTTATTGATCTTCTAATTAAGTTTGGGTTTGTTTATCCTAAAGTTTTGGGAATTGATCAGGAATGGCAAACCCAGGTAGATCGAAATCACTTAAAAAATATCAAAGTATGGCTTGGGCTTATTGAATGTTCACCTAAGTCAAGCAGAAAATTAATAGCCGCTTTAATTGTAAATTTAAAGATAGGTGGCATATTTATTCGCGATAATGATCTCTTTCAAAGAGATATTAGTAAATTGCTAAATAGTAATTTTGAACCTTGTTATATTTTAATAAAGCAACTTGCCTATCTTTTTCCAGTTTATTTTAATAGCATTGGGGCAGAAGGTAAAATTCGGGAAATCACCACTTCTTTAGATAGCTTATCTTACCGTAATGATAGGCTGATACATTTTTTAAGAAAACAGACACATTCAGAAAGTAATAACACTCATATTGAACTGGTTAAAAGAATTCTCTGTTTTTGGTATGATGGTAATCCCCAGCCTCTTTTAAAATATCTCCCCTTAGATGTCCAAAGCGAATTGAAAGCTTCAGATAAATGGTTTGACCCGGTACATAAAATCGTACAAAAACTTTGTGAAAAAATGCAAATTGGGCCAGAAGACTTGCTGGAAAAGAATATCAAAGAAATAGAGCTAAATATCAAGGAAACAAATAAGATAGATGCTCCTGACACAAAACGGGTAATGTATCTTATCGAACTATATACCTTATTAAAACATAAATATACTCTGGACCCGAAAGATATTATTAATGATTTGAAAAAAACATCTTTTCTTTCTTCTAAAGAAGTTGAACGTTTAGAAAGGCATTTAAAAGAGGAAAGATATGCAACTTCAATAAAGCAGATTTTTTCAATTATTTCTCATTTAAAAGGGATTGTTCTGGATTCCAAAAAGAGCGAAGCTCATGAGGATATCTATTATAAACGCCATATTGCTGCTGGGATTCCTTCCATGTACGGTAGATATTCTGAACCGAAATTTGAATCTCTGGGACTAATTTTTCGATTAGAAAGATTGGTAGATTTTCTTATCAACAGATTGATTAATCAAATAAATTTGGATTATATGACTATTGATGGTTTTCATCATGCTGCCAGGATATTGGAATTATTTAAAGAAGGATTAAAACTAAATGGTATTTCTAGTGAAAATTTCAATTCAAATTTAGCCATGCTTCATTACAGTTTTAAAACATCTACCTTTTCCATGGATCAATTTGTGAACATTTTTTCTTTTCTTACCTTAAATATTAAAGATATTATAGAAAATTATTATATAAGTGTATCTGATGCCCTACTGTTGGGGAGGAAACCGTACATAAAATGGGAAGTTTCCAAAAAAGATCTTAACATAACCAGTAATATT